>NZ_JAMOKU010000018.1:0-103144 GCF_023656845.1 Parabacteroides sp. Y3-G-102
ACTGTAATACTCGCGTAACACGGATAATTTAAAGGGTTCCGTGAACACTCTTTTGGGCTTTCTTTTGATCATTTCTATACTTTTTAGCCCCTTAAAAGTGTCAAGCTATTTCAGGACAAGACATGTCACTAAACTCACGACCTTCCTGGTTTACTGAGATACCGGAGTGATACTCATCTCTCTCCGGTTACTCTTGTATATGTTAAACTCAAAACATATCTGCCCTTTTTATGTTTATACAGGATAAATGACATTCGTTGACGCAAAAACTAAAACATTGTCTATCAAAATAAACAAAAAACAGTAGTTATGTTGAAAAGATTCAGACCAGTCAGCTTAATCCTGTTGGTAGGGGCGCTTGGGTTCTCGGGAAACTTATACGCCACGCCTATGCCCGGGATTCCGAAGGTTGACATTTCCCAGCAAAACGCAAAGGTGTCGGGAATAGTTGAGGATGCCTTAGGACCCGTTACCGGGGCGTCCGTAATCGTGAAAGGAACTACCAATGGTACTATGACCGACTTGGACGGGCATTTTACTTTGGATAACGTGAAGAAAGGGGATATCATACAGATATCGTTTATCGGTTATACCTCGCAAGACATCCCATATACCGGCCAGTCCGAGATTACGGTTAAACTCGTGGAAGATACCCAGAAACTCGATGAGGTGGTGGTGACTGCCTTGGGTATGAAACGAGATAAGAAAGCCTTGGGCTATGCCATGCAGGAGTTGAAAGGGGACGACCTCTTGGCCTCCCGTGAGCCGAATTTGGCGAACTCCCTTTCCGGTAAGGTTTCCGGTTTGCAGATCGTCCGTTCAAGCAATGGCGTAGGAGGGTCCTCTAAGATCGTACTTCGTGGTAATAACTCATTGACGGGTAGCAACCAGCCCTTGATCGTCGTAGACGGTACCCCGATGGATAACTTCACCGGTGGCGTGGATGATGTATGGGGTAACTCCGGAGCGGATATGGGTAACGGTCTTTCGGATATCAACCCGGAAGATATCGAGTCCATGACGGTATTGAAGGGTGCTTCCGCCGCCGCCCTTTATGGCTCACGTGCCGGTAACGGCGTGATCTTGATCACTACCAAGTCCGGACGTAAGAACGAGGGACTCGGTATTACGATCAACGCCGGTATCACCGCCGAGACGATTTTCCTGAAACCTGATTTACAGAACGACTTCGGACAAGGCTCCGTGGGCGTTTACGATAACCAATCCCGCCTTAGCTGGGGACCGAAAGCCACGGGACAAATGGTAACCGATTGGAGAGGCAACCAAATCCCTCTGCATACATATGATAATATCGACGCTTTTTTCCGTACCGGAACCTCCTTTAACGAGGGTGTCAGCTTCCAGCAGAACATAAAGGGTACGGCGGTATTCGCCTCCGTAAACCGTTCCGACGATGCTAGCATCACCCCACGCTCAAAACTAAACAAGACGAATATTACCTTGCGTGCCACTACTTTCCTAGATGAGGCGGAAAAGTGGAAAGTAGATGCCAAGGTGAATTATATCAATCAAAACGCACATAACCGCCCGATTCAGGGCGTGAATCCCTCGAACGCTTTCAATACGATCTATAACCTGCCTCGTTCCTTGAATATCCGTGAGTTTGAGGATGACGTGGATGAGCAAGGCAATATGATTTGGTATGACGCCTCCAAGAATCCGCAGGAGAACCCTTATTGGGTGACCCGTTATCGCCAGAACGAGGATACCCGTAACCGTTTGTTAGGAAATATCTCCTTGAAATATGCCCCGACCGATTGGTTCGATATTGAGTTGAGAGGTGGTACGGATTATTATACCACGACGAAGAGCGAGAAAGTATATGCCGGTGGTAATACCAGTCCGAGAGGTCTGTATACCGAGGGATCGGAGACCTTCTATGAGAATAACTTCAGTTTCTTGGCTACGGCCCGGAAGGATAACTTGATCGATCGGCTGGGAGGCTTCGTTACTTTCGGTGGTAACTTGATGCTCCAGCAGCGTAATAAGATGAACGCTTCTGCCGGAGAGTTGTTGGTGCCGAACTTGTTCTCGCTGAATAATGGCGTGAATAAGCCAACAGTCACTTCCGAGTTGATCCGCCGTCGTATGAATTCCTTGTACGGGTCGTTGCAGTTGAACTGGGATGGTTATCTGTTCTTGGATGTTACGGCACGTAACGATTGGTCGTCTACGATGTCGAAAGCCAACCGCTCTTATTTCTATCCGTCTGTCAGCTTCTCCGCGGTGATCTCCGATATGTTGCCGAAGATTGGCGGAAGCATGCCGGATTGGTTCTCTTTCGCTAAGGTACGTGCCTCCTTCGCTGAGGTAGGTAACGACTTGGACCCGTATCAATTATATAACTTCTACTCTGTAGGCAAGGACCCCAACGGGAATACGACGGCGAAATCGGGTAAGGTACTTTACGACTCGGACGTACGTAGTGAGTTGATTAAATCATGGGAGGCCGGTTTCGATATCCGTTTCTTTAATAACCGGTTAGGCTTGGATGCCGCTTGGTATAAGTCCAACGCTACCCGCCAGTTACTGGATTTACCGATGGACCCGTTCTCCGGCTATGCTTCCCGTAAGATTAATGCGGGTAACATTCAGAACGAGGGTTTGGAGATCTCCTTGAACGGTACGATTCTAGACAATCCCGCCGGATTGAGCTGGAGCTCTACGGCGCAGTTCTCCTTGAACCGGAATAAGATCAAAGAATTATACGAGGGCGTGAATCTATATGATATAAAGACGTTCGACGCTATCCAGATCGTAGCTCCGGTAGGTGGTTATTATGGTGAGATCTACGGGCAGACCTTTATGCGTGTGACCGATGAGAATAGTCCTCACTATGGAAAGATCGTCGTAGGTGATGACGGTTTGCCTTTGATCTCTACCGAGAAGTCGAAAGTAGGAAACCAGAGTCCGGATTGGATGATGGGTTGGACCAATAATTTCTCTTATAAAGGTTTTAACCTGAGCTTCTTGATAGACTTCCGTATCGGTGGTAGCATCTATTCGGCGACAGCCTCCAACCTGTATACCCGGGGTAACGCCGCCGGAACAGTGGTGAATGGTGATCGTGCCGAATTCGTGGTACCGAATACCGTGGTTCAACAGGGCAGTGGTTATGCGGAGAATACGGTCGCCGTCACTCCCCAGAACTATTGGGAGCGTATTGGGTCTACCGGAAATTATGGTTTACCAGAGGTTTATACCTATAGCGCCACCAATGTCCGTTTGCGTAATATCACCTTTGGCTACGAGTTCAATCGACAGATGTTGAAGAAAACGCCTTTCCAGCGTGTACGTCTATCCGCTACTTGTAACAATGTTTGGATGATCCATTATAACTTGCCGGGTATCGACCCTGAGTCCGTTGCCGCCACGAATACCAACGCTACCGGATTCGAGAATGGAGCCGCGCCGACCAGCCGTTCCTATACGTTTAATGTAACCGTGGGATTCTAATGGAATACATGATAATTTGAATTACGATAAAAATGATGAAGATGAAAACAAGAAATATACTTTTTACCGGACTGGTATCGGTGGCTGCTCTTCTTTCTTCCTGTAATGACTTTCAGGAGATCAATGAGGACCCGAATCTTGTGGGAGAGGATAAGGTGAAACCCCAATGGTTCCTGAATGCCTCTATCATGGGAGACCAGATGAACCCAGAGATAGCCGAGCGTATCTTTATCTTGTACTGGGACCGTGCTTCCCGTTTCAATAGGGGAAGTGGTTTTACGATCGGTACGGATAACAATGATTATAGTACTACCTACTTGAGTAACGATTACGCCGTGGGTTGGCTGAACCAAGTGACCAAAGCGATCCAGTTAGGAGAGCAGATGGTTGCCAATGGCGAGGCGGATACTTATCCTTATTATAAGAACGTGATCCAGATGTCCCGCATCTGGCGTGCTTACTTGAACTCGGAAGTAGCTGACGGTTTCGGGCCGATCCCTGCGTTAGCCGCTTTCTCCGGTGTACCGGCTGAGTACGATAGTGTAGAGGCTATCTATCAATTTATATTGAAAGAATTACGGGAAGCTGAGTCTGCGTTAGACCCCTCCTTGGATATGTCCGCTATGGCTAACGAGGATGCTTTCTATGCGGGAAATGTTGCGAAATGGAAGAAGTACGCCAACTCCTTGCGTATGCGTTTGGCGATGCGTATCTCAGCTGTCGATCCTGCCTTAGCGAAAGCGGAATTTGAGGATGCCGCCTCTAAGACATTTATTTCCGAGCCAACCGATATCGCTTCCGTGCAGGAGAAAGAGGGTTGGGATGAGCTGACGAGCGTGATGTCTCGTCCTTGGAATGGGCAGGCGATGTCCGTGACGTTTAAGAACTTGGTAGTTGGTTTGGGTGGACAGGAATTTCCGTTGCCGGACTCCTTAAAAAGCCATTTGAAGAATCCATACGATTATCAAGGTTTATATTTGAACCAGCACTTCCCGCTGACGACGAATGATCCGTGCGCCGGTTTCTATTTCGACGGTATACCTCAATATGTAGATCCCCGTGCCCCGAAGTTGTTTAGTGTAGTGGGCTGGGATGATGGTGTGGTTTATTCCGATTATATCGGTGCGGCCAGCGAGGTGAAGCCGGTTCACTTGAAGAATCCGGCGGATAATACCCAGAATATGTTGACGATCGATCCGAAATATACGTGGGGCACTTGGGTCGCCGGAGAATGGGACGTGAAAGCCGGTCTGGTAAGTGAGCTGACAGGTAAGAATTATAATTATCCCTCTATATCGAAACAATATCGAATGAGCACCAATAAGCGTGTCTTCTTCGGCCCGTGGGAAAGTTACTTCTTATTGGCGGAGGCTGCAGTGAAAGGCTGGAAAGTTCCGGGAACGGCTAAATCCAATTATGAGTCTGGTGTTACGGCTAGTTTTGAGTATCATGGCTTATTGAGCCAAGTCGGTGATTACCTATCGTCTCAGAAATACAACCGTGTAGGTACTTCCGTCGCTTTCGACCATACGACAGAGGCGAAATCGTATACGATCCGTTATACGGACCCATATACGAAGGAGGTAAAAAGCCGTACGTATGAATATCCCCATAACTCGATCTACCGGAATGGCGCTTATAATAATGACGCTCTGACGAAGATTATCACCCAGAAATATATAGCGCAAGTTCCTTGGTTGCCGGAAGAGGCTTGGAGCGATCATCGTCGTTTAGGTCTTCCTTTCTTCGAGAACCAAGCGGTAGAGAAGGATTACAACCCATTGAATCAAGTTCCTTTGACGGTCGCTACCTCTAAGGAATGCCGTTGGGATTTCTACCCGAAACGTTATCGTTATCCGGCGAATATCCAAACGAATAATCAAGTGGGTTATGCGCAAGCTCTCCAGCTTTTGGGCGGCCCGGACTTGACGACTACTCCACTTTGGTGGAACGCTAAATAGCGAACCTGCTTGGTCTGTTTTATATATACTTTTTCGGTGTCACGCATTTACTTGTGTGGCACCGTTTTTTATGGATATCCCTTCCGGTTCCTCGGCCGCTAAGGATGCGGTAGACGAATTGATCCGTCTTTATTTACCGATGGATGGTAAGGAGGCTCCTCAAATCCCGGAGATACTTGGGATTCGTTCCCCTTATTCGGGTGCGGTGAAATATTTGCGAGGCCCAATCTCTGTCTCAAACGCCAGTACGTCTTTGGCTGAATTGCTGGAAGATTGCCCGTTCACGGGAGTCTGGTTCGTGGGAGAAAGGAAGACCGATTATTTTCAAGCCTTAATTTACGTGAAAGATCAAAAAACCTTGAAACGTTGGGGTGAGAAAATATCGGCCTCTTCTTGCATTCGCAAGGGAGATGACTTTATTTATATAAAAGGAACGGAGGAGGAGACAGCGGACGAGGGTCATGGAGACTTCGGGTTTTAACCCGAGTCTCTTATTCGATCATACTTAACCATTTCTCCAATTCCTCAGTCCATAAATGCTTAAAGATAAAGCTGTCCCTGAACCCAAAACTATGGCCGCCTTTTGGGTAAATATGCAAGGAGGCGGACACCTTGTTCTTTAGCAAAGCGAGATAATAAAGCACGCTATTCTCCGGGCTAATCGCCTCGTCATCCGAAGCCAACGCTATAAAGGCGGGAGGCGTCAGTGAGTTTACGTGCAATTCCAAAGAGAAAGCTTCCTCTTCCTCATGCGTGGGATTCGCTCCTAATAGCCGTTCCCTCGATTTAAGGTGCGTTAAATGAGGTAGCATACTGATAACCGGATAAAGGAGTATTTGGAAATCCGGACGTGCGTCGTCTACCCCGAATATTGCGGCATGCCCGGCGATATAACCGCCAATGGAGGCACCCATGACACCGACCTTCGTAATCTTCCACTCTTCCGAGTAATTACGGAGGATGCGGAGACCTTGGCGAACATCGTCCAGAGGGACTTCCCTATGTCCGTTCGGCATCCGGTATTTCAATACGGCATAAGTAATACCTTGCGCATTAAACCATGCGGCCATATCACGCCCCTCATGTCCGATCGAAATCTTGGAAAGTCCGCCACCCGGACACATCAAGATCGCCTTGCCATTCGGCTTCGTCGCCGGATAAACCAATAGGGAAGGATTCGATATATTGGATATGGCATTCGGGGCATCTTCCAATTCTACGCCGGCCAATCCATTACTAGTGGGCGCTCCATCCGGCCAAAGTAGGATAATCCTATTTTTCTGTTGTACTGTTTCCATTTTCTATATTCTGAATTGTGTTTATAGTATAAAACAACGTTGGCCTTTGATTAGTTTAGCATTCAAGATCTTTTCGAATCATCATCGTATATAAAAAAGTCCGGAAAAGACGAGGGAAATCACCCTCCATCCTTTTCGGACTTTTATCCTATTACATTGAAAGGTAAATTATTGCATACCTTCCGTAGTCATTTCCTTATTAATCTTTTTAACCAATCCCTGAAGAACGGCACCCGGGCCTAACTCGATGAAATGAGTGGCACCGTCGGCGATCATGTTTTGTACGCTTTGGGTCCAACGTACTGGGGCGGTTAACTGTGCGATCAAGTTAGCCTTAATTGTTTCCGGGCAAGTCTCGGCTTTCGTGCTTACGTTCTGGTAAACCGGGCAAGAAGGTTTATTGATCGTCGTAGCCTCGATAGCGGCAGCCAACTCCGTACGAGCCGGTTCCATCAATGGAGAATGGAACGCTCCACCTACTTTCAACTTCAAGGCACGCTTAGCGCCTGCGGCCAATAACTTCTCGCAAGCCTGATCGATACCGGGGATAGAACCGGAGATTACCAATTGGCCCGGGCAATTATAGTTAGCGCAAACCACTACCTCGTCCTTGATGCTTGCGCAAATTTCCTCAACCGTCGCGTCCGGCAAGGCTAATACGGCGGCCATTGTAGAGGGAGTTGCCTCGCAAGCCTTTTGCATAGCCATGGCACGTTTGGAAACTAATACCAAGCCGTCCTCGAAAGACAATGCTCCGGCAGCTACCAAGGCAGAGAATTCTCCTAATGAGTGACCTGCGGTCATATCCGGTTGGAATTGATCACCTAATGTTTTCGCGAGAATAACAGAGTGTAAGAAGATCGCTGGTTGAGTAACCTTGGTTTGTCTCAGATCCTCGTCTGTTCCGGCAAACATTAAATCCGTGATACGGAAACCAAGGATCTCGTTAGCCTTCTCAAACATCTCTTTAGCAAGAGGATTATTATCGTAGAGGTCTTTGCCCATACCTACGAACTGTGCCCCCTGACCGGGAAATACGTACGCTTTCATCTTTCTAATTTTTTTCTAATTTCAGTTTTTTAAGACGGTGCAAAGGTAATAAATTTGGAATAATGAGGCTACTATTCATTACAAATTGTATCTTTGCCCCCATAGAAACGAGAATATTAATGACTAATATTATAATATCATGAATGAATTACTATTTTTAGGAAACTTAGGTACTGGCGAGATCGTGATCATCGCCATTGTTGTGTTGTTACTTTTCGGTGGAAAGAAAATTCCTGAGCTGATGAAAGGTATCGGTAAGGGTGTGAAGAATTTCAAGGACGGTGTAAAAGGTTTGGAAGACGATATCAAATTAGACGATACGGAAAAGAAGTAAAGGAAGATGCAACAAGAAGAAATGTCATTCTGGGATCACCTAGAAGAACTTCGTTGGACTTTATTTCGTTCTGTTTTAGCGCTCTTTGTTTTTGCTATAGCCGGGTTCTCGGTAATGCCGTGGCTGTTCGATAATGTCGTGATGGCCCCGTGTAGCTCCGATTTCATCGTCTATCGGGAAATGTGTAAGATTAGTTCTCATTTTTCTTTTCTCCCGGACTTTTGTAATGATACGTTCCATGTGAACATTGTCAATATCAAACTGGCTTCCCAGTTCTTCACGCATATGACAAGTTCCTTCTGGCTGGCGTTATTATTGACTTTCCCCTATTTGATGTGGGAGATCTGGAAGTTCGTAAGTCCGGCTCTCTACGAGAATGAGAAGAAAAATGTACGTTGGGTATTCTTGTTCGGAACTATAATGTTCTTTATCGGATGCTCAGTGGGTTATTTCTTGGTGTTCCCGATGACACTACGTTTCTTGGCGACTTACGAGTTGAGTGCCGCCATTACGGAACAGGTATCCCTTGATTCTTACATGGATAACTTCTTGATGTTGATATTCGTGATGGGAATTGTATTTGAGATGCCATTGGTATCTTGGCTATTATCTCAGATAGGGTTGCTAAACCGCTCGTTCTTTCATAAATACAGACGGCATGCTGTTGTCGGCTTGTTAGTTGGTGCGGCGTTCATCACTCCAAGTAGTGATCCGTTTACGTTAAGTATCGTATTCTTACCGCTCTACGGTTTGTATGAGTTGAGTGCGTTCTTCGTGAAGAAAGCCCCAAAGGAAGAAGACGAGGAGAATGAGGAAGATAATAATGAGGAATAAACCCCGAAAGTTATAATAATGTAATATAAAAGAGGCGTGATCCATAACGGATTACGCCTCTTTTTGTGTAGGCCTTGTTTATCTGTTTTTCTCTAGGCTCAATATGAACCGTACCAATTCCGGATCATAATGTGAGAAAAACAGGCTTTGGGCTTTGTCTAACTTCGCGATTTCATTCATGTCCTGTTCCGAAAGTTCAAAACTGAATACGTCGAAGTTCTCTGCCATCCGTTCTTTATGCGTGGATTTGGGGATAACGACTATGTTGCGTTGGATGAGGAAGCGCAAGGCGACTTGCGCCACGGATTTATTATATTTCTGTCCGATTCCCGTCAATATCCCGTTCGTGAAAAAGTTATTGCGCCCTTCTGCGAAAGAGGCCCATGACATGATTTGTGTACCATATTCCCGCATGATTTCCTCTGCTTTCACTTGCTGATTGAAGACGTGTGTTTCCACTTGATTCACTGCGGGTTTTATTTTTACATGTTCCGCTAGGCCGATAAAACGGTCCGGGTAAAAGTTACTTACGCCGATGGCCCGGGCTTTTCCTGCACGGTAAGCCTCTTCCATGGCACGATATGTTCCATAATAGTCGCCAAAAGGCTGGTGAATGAGCAGAAGATCAACATATTCGGTCTGTAATTTGCGCAGAGACTCATCGATGGAGGCTTTCGCCTTCTCCTCTCCGGCGTTGGTCACCCATATTTTTGTGGTGATGAACAATTCATCGCGAGGTACGCCACATTTACTTATGGCTTTGCCTACACCTTCCTCGTTATAGTACGCTTGTGCCGTGTCGATGGAGCGATAGCCTACGCTGATAGCATCCAATACGCAACGTTCACATTCCTCGGGGGCTATTTGATATACACCATAACCCAAGATCGGCATTTCTACGCCGTTGTTCAATTTTACTGTTTTGTTCATCGTAATGTTATTTTAAATTGTGGTCGCAAAGTTATGTCTGATAAGCGGATATGACGATAAATAAAAGTCGGTGCTATTTTCATTTTTTTCGGTTGTTGAGTCTCGATTTTATTTTTATATCGTGTTTTTCTGTATCTTTACTCTGTAAACAAGAGAGCTGATTATGAATACGGATATCCTATTTGCTGACAACCTCGATGATATGATTTCCGGGAGTTTTGACCGGTATTGTACACATGCGCTTTGTCGTGAGGGTGAAGCTTCATTCCTGATGACGGGCGAATGGTTTCGGATGAGGAAAGGGGATTGCGTTATATTTACTCATAATGAACTTATATCTAAGATAGAGATAAGCGACGATTTTCAGGTAACGGTACTTTATATCTCGAACAGTTTTTCATTCAAGAATATCCCTCGAAATGATTATGACGTGATAGGAAAGTTGACACTACTCCGTAACCCGATCATGTCGCTTACAGAGCGAGAACAGCGGATATTTATGGAAGATATTGAACTTATCCGCAGGCGGTTGACGGACCATACGCATCGTTTTCATGACGAACTAATCGGTTGTTTGGCTAAAACTTTCGTGCTCGACCTTTACGATTTCCATGCACGAATTTATGAATCTCCCTCTGTATCGGAACAAAATGCCGTGTTGATGGAGCGATTTATAAATCTGCTAAAAGCGGGGGATTATCGAAACCACAGGGAAGTATCCTATTACGCTTCACGGCTCTGCATTACGCCTAAATACCTTACGGAAGTTTGTAAGAAAGCAAGCGGATTTACAGCAAATTACTGGATAGACCGTTTCACCATCTCCCGGATTACCCACTTGCTTTCAGACAAGAACCTGACATTGAAAGAAATCTCAGACAATATGAATTTCTCTTCTTTGTCTTTTTTCAGCCGTTACGTGCAACGATTGCTGAAAGTCTCACCATCAGAATACCGGAACGGCAATCTGATTGCTTAAGCTTTTAACAGTGGTAATTGACTCAACATATTCCTAAGCTTAATCGCTATCCGTGGCATAGGTTCGGCGACGGTAAGTCCTACTAGATCGTATTCGGACGCAATGTCATTGATGGCACGTACTACCTCGTTTATTTTCATCCCGTTCGGTTCTATGCCGCCCCCGGCTATCATATCCGCTGGATCAATGACATCTATATCGAGATGGATGACAACCTTGGAAGCACCTGTCCCTTTCAACCATTCGAGGATAAGCGAGCTATCAGCCGCCACTTCTTCCGGAGATAAACCTTTTATACCTAATTCTTTCTGCCGTTCCTTCATACCCTCGTCCCACGAGCGTAAACCTACGATTAAACTATTCGAGATCTTGAACTTTCCCGGTAATAATTGAAGAATCTCCTCATCACCCATCCCTAGACAGGCCGTCAGGGCCATCGCATGATATCCCTTATACTCGTCATACGGCAAGTTTATATCCGGATGCGCGTCTATCCAGACAATTGCGATATCATCCGGGTATTTAGCGGCCAGATAGGTGAAGGGTACGACACTCACCGAACATTCGCCCCCTAAAGTGACGATCTTTTCCGGAGTGTTTTCATGTAATAATTCAAGGGCCGCTTTTGTTTGTTTCAGAATAATCTTACGGGCGCTGACCCCTAGATCCGTTTCCCTATCCTTTATATCTAGTGAGATGGGTACTTCCACGGTTTTCTGGGGACTTGGGGGAGCGAGGATATTGAGTAATTGAGCACCAAGGTAATACCCTCTGGAAGCGTCGTCCGCAGGAAGGTCGGGCATCCAATGATTCACGATCCCACCTTGCCATTGGGGATAGATCAAACGAAGTGTCGATGTTTTATCTTCCATGTTATCGTAGTTTTTGTACAAAGTTAAAGGATTCCACCGAATTCTCGTCTTGATGAAAAAAGATTTTCTCCTTGATGAAAAAAGATTCTCATCATAATGAAAAAAGATTTTCACCCCGATGAAAATAGAAAGTTTTCCCCGTAAACTGTTTCTCTTTCGAAATAATTTATGTATGTTTGCTCAAACTCAAAACGAATTGCATAACATGAAGCACATGTCTATATTGGCGGTCTCTTTGCTGGCACTCGTGGCCTGCACGCCTGAAAAGAAACAGGAGGCGGATTACTCGCAGTATGTGAACCCCATGATCGGTACGGATTTTACCGGCAATACCTACCCGGGAGCCCAAGTTCCTTTTGGTATGGTACAATTGAGCCCGGATAACGGTTTGCCGGGTTGGGATCGCATCTCGGGGTATTTCTATCCGGATACGACGATCGCCGGCTTTAGCCATACGCACCTTTCCGGTACGGGGGCAGGCGATTTATACGATATCTCTTTTATGCCCGTGACCCGTCCTTATAAAGAGGCCCCTGCGCCGTTAGGCATTTACTCCACGTTCTCGCATAATGACGAGGCGGCTTCCGCAGGATATTACCGGGTATTGCTGAAGGATTATAACATTAACGTGGAGCTTACGGCTACCGAGCGTTGCGGTATCCAGCGGTATACCTTCCCGGAGGCCGAGGCTTCGGTATTCTTGAACTTGAAGAAGGCGATGAATTGGGACTTTACCTTGGATTCCAAGATCGAGGTGGTAGACTCTACGACGATTCGTGGATACCGCCTATCCCAAGGCTGGTCTCCCTTGCAGCATGTTTATTTCGAGACCCGTTTCTCTAAGCCTTTCGTGGCTTGTCATATGGATACGACTTCTATCGTGACCAAGGAAAAAGGTTGGATCGGTACGGCCTATGTGGCCCGTTTCGATTTCAATACGAAGAAGGATGAGGAAATCCTTGTCACGACCGGAATCTCTGGCGTCAGCATGGAGGGAGCGGGAAAGAATTTGCGTGCGGAAGCCCCGAAGGATGATTTCGATTACTATCAAGCGCAGGCTAGCGCGAATTGGAACCGACAGCTTTCCAAGATTGAGGTGAAAAGCCGGAATACGGACGATATGGTGAAATTCTATACGGCCTTGTATCATTCCATGATCGCCCCGACGATCTATAGCGACGTGGATGGTTCTTATTACGGCCCGGATCAGCAAATCCATAAAGCGGACGGATGGACGAATTACTCTACTTTCTCTTTATGGGATACCTACCGTGCCTCCCATCCGTTGTTTACGTATACGGAGCCGGAACGGGCGAATGATATGATCAAGGGTTTCTTGAAGTTCTATGAGCAGAACGGGGCTTTGCCTTTATGGAACCTTTATGGCTGGGAAACGAATATGATGATCGGTTATCATGCGGTGCCCGTTATCGTAGACGCTTATCTGAAAGGTATCGGTGATTTCAATGCCGAGAAAGCGCTGGAGGCTTGTATAGCGACAGCCAACCGGGATGACTATCGGGGTATCGGCGATTATAAGAAGTTGGGCTACGTACCGGCTTATAGCGATCCGAAAAAATGGGAGAACTGGTCTTTATCGAAGACCTTGGAGTATGCCTACGATGATTATTGCATCGCTAAGATGGCCGAGAAGATGGGTAAGAAAGAGATTGCCGACGAATTCTTTAAACGTTCACAGAATTATCATAATGTGTACAATCCGGCAACTTCCTTTATGCAGCCTCGTGATGAGAAAGGAAACTTTGCCGCTAATTTCAGCCCCGATGATTATACGGAAGATATTTGCGAGAGCAATGGTTGGCAATATTTCTGGTCCGTGCCGCAAGATCTGGACGGTTTGATCGGATTGGTAGGAAGTAAGGAACGTTTCGCCGAGAAATTGGATAGTATGTTTACCTATGTCCCCAAATCGGATGAGGAATTGCCTATCTTTAGTACAGGCATGATCGGTCAATATGCGCATGGAAATGAGCCGAGCCATCATGTGATCTACTTATATAATAAGGTCGGCCAGCCTTGGAAGACTCAGAAATACGTGGCTCAGGTATTACATGATTTGTATCTGAATACCCCGGACGGTATTTGCGGTAATGAGGACTGTGGGCAGATGTCCGCTTGGTTTGTGTTTAGCGCCATGGGATTCTACCCGGTTGATCCGATCAGTGGCCAATATGAGATCGGCTCCCCGTTGTTCCCGGAAGTGAAGATGCATGTAGGTAATGGCAAGACCTTTACGGTTTTGGCTCCCGAGGTCTCTGCGGAGAATATTTATATCCAATCCGTGAAGCTGAACGGACAACCTTATGATAAGAGTTATATCACCCACGAGCAAATCATGAGCGGGGCGACATTGGAGTTCGTCATGGGCAGCCAGCCGGGACCGGTATGGTATACGAACGAATGAAATAGCTCTCTATGATATAATAAAGAGAAGTGCCGTGGTCATATTGCCACGGCACTTTTTTTAATCCGGCTCATGGGAATCTTTCCCATAAGCCTTGACAATATCCTTTACGATGTACCAGAGTACGAACACTACCATTATGCTTCCGATCAATATCTTTCCCACTCTTATGATAGAATCGATGTATTCTTCCATAATGTTATTATTTAAGAGATTACCGTTCGAAGTAAATGTACGGATAAAAATCGGGAAATAAGTCTATGTCTCTAAGATAATTCAGATATTTGTTCTATTTTTGAACATTGTATAAATGATTAAATATAATAGCATGTTAAAACAAATGATAGCCTTGACGGCTTTGATGGTGTCATCCATTGCTTTTGCGCAAGACCGGGAGTATGTAATCGTGGTACATGGTGGTGCGGGGGCGATGGCCGGATTGGAGGAAGATCCGGTTAAGTCGGCTCAATATTACGCCGCATTGGACTCCGCTTTAATGATTGGAGATAAAGTTTTGTCGGCGGGAGGCGAGGGACCGGAGGCGGTTATGGCCGTCATTAATTACTTCGAGGGAAATCCGTTGTTTAACGCCGGAATCGGTGCTACCTGTACGGCGGAGGGAACTTTTGAGTTGGACGCTTCCATCATGGAAGGCAAGGATTTAAGCGCAGGCGCTGTAGCTGGCCTAAAACACGTGAAGCATCCGATCAATGCCGCCTATGCCGTAAAGACAAAATCTCCGCATGTCATGCTGAGCGGAGCCGGTGCCGAGGAGTTCGCCAAGGAACAAGGCTTGGAAATGGTAGAAGACAATATGTATTTCGCTACGCCCAAGACGATGGGGTGGATCGAGAAGTTAAAGCAAGAAAGTAAGAAGAACGGTACGGTAGGCTGTGTCGTTCTGGATAAGCAAGGAAACTTAACGGCCGGGACCAGTACCGGCGGTATGTTTAAGAAACGTTGGGGGCGTATCGGTGATTCGCCCGTGATCGGGGCGGGAACGTATGCGGATAATAACAGTTGCGCTGTCTCCTGTACGGGGCATGGAGAGTATTTTATCCGTCATGCGGTAGCGTTCGATGTGTGTGCCCGCTATAAATACCTTAAGGAAAGCGTAGAGAAAGCGGCGGATTATATCATCCATACGGAATTGAATACGAACGCCGGCAACGGCGGCTTGATCGCCGTGGATAAACTAGGAAATATCGCCATGCCTTATAACAGTGGTGGCATGTTCCGCGGATTCTTGTATAAGGAGAAAGGTAGCCCGGAAATTAAGAAGGGCTGCGGTATCGGAAAGAAGATCGTTGTAGTAGGGGAAAAGTAGTTTTTTGTATCTTTACGCCAAATTCAAGATAGAATGGCGAAAACAAAAACCGTATATGTCTGCTCTAACTGTGGCGCTGATTCCCCGAAATGGCTGGGTAAATGCCCGAATTGTGGGGAGTGGAACACCTATGTGGAGGAGATCGTAACGAAGGAGCCTGCCGTGAAGCGGCCAGTTCCCGGTATTATGGAGGGCAATAAGATCCGTCCGGTGTTATTGCGTGATATAACGACGGAAGAGGAGGCCCGTATCGATTTAAAAGATGATGAATTAAACAGGGTCCTCGGCGGAGGCTTGGTGAAAGGCTCTTTGGTCTTGATCGGGGGAGAGCCGGGAATCGGAAAATCCACCTTGGTCTTGCAAACCGTGTTGGGCTTGACAGGCTTGAAAACCCTATATGTCTCGGGCGAGGAGAGCAGTCGCCAGTTGAAACTCCGGGCGGACCGATTATCGCATGATAATCCGAACTGTTTCATCTTATGCGAGACACATCTGGAACAGATTTTTACGCAAGTTGCCAATATCCAGCCGGACTTGATGATCATAGATTCCATACAAACCATCTTTACGGAGGTCGTGGAATCTTCCCCCGGCAGTGTTTCCCAAGTACGTGAGTGTAGTGCCGCTATCTTGAAATACGCCAAGGAAAGCGGTGTCCCGGTCTTATTGATCGGCCATATCAATAAGGAAGGCAGTATCGCCGGTCCGAAGGTATTGGAGCATATCGTGGATACGGTGTTGCAGTTTGAGGGCGATCAGCATTATATGTATCGTATCTTGCGGAGCATCAAGAACCGTTTCGGCAGTACGGCGGAACTAGGGATTTACGAGATGCGCCAGAACGGGCTTCGTGAGGTCAGCAATCCATCCGAGTTATTATTAACCCAGAATCATGAGGGACTGAGCGGCGTCGCCATCGCCGCCGCTATCGAGGGGGTACGTCCTTTCTTGATCGAGACGCAAGCCTTGGTCAGCTCGGCGGTTTACGGTACGCCGCAACGTAGCGCCACCGGATTCGATTTACGCCGAATGAATATGTTATTGGCGGTATTGGAGAAAAGGGCGGGTTTTAAGTTGATCCAGAAAGATGTTTTCTTGAATATCGCCGGAGGTTTGAAAGTGAATGATCCGGCTATCGATTTGGCGGTAATCAGCTCCATCCTTTCCTCTAGCTTGGATATCAGCATCGAGCCGGGTGTTTGTATGGCTGGCGAGGTGGGCTTGTCCGGAGAGATCCGTCCGGTCAACCGTATCGAGCAACGTATCTTGGAGGCGGAGAAGCTGGGTTTCTCCCGGATTATCATTCCGCATAATAATCTAAAAGGTTTCGATACGGCGAAAAGTAAGATCCAAATCGTACAGGTAAAGAAAGTGGAGGAAGCCTTTCGGCAACTATTCGGTTAATATATAATAAACAATGATAAAAGAATTACAACTCCGGATATTGCCGGAAGAGGCTGTTAATGAGCAATCGCTAAGGCAAGTAGTAGCCCGTGAGACGGGTGAGGCTCCGAAAAATATCCGAGCCGTACGCGTATTGAAACGTTCGATAGACGCACGCCAGCGAACGATATTTGTCAACGTGAAACTGCGTGTTTTCATGAACGAGATGCCCAGCGAGCCGGAATATCAATCGATAGAGTATAAAGATGTCTCGGCAGGGAAACCTGTGATCGTCGTAGGAGCCGGTCCGGGAGGTCTGTTCGCTGCCTTGCGCTTGATAGAGTTAGGTTTGCGCCCCATCATCGTCGAGCGAGGTAAGGACGTGCGGGAACGCAAGAAAGATATCGCCTTGATCAGTCGTGAGCATAAGGTGAACGGAGAATCAAATTATAGTTTCGGTGAGGGCGGTGCCGGCGCTTATTCTGATGGAAAGCTGTATACCCGTAGCAAGAAAAGAGGCTCGGTAGATAAGATACTGAATATCTTTTGCCAGTTTGGGGCCAGTCCCTCTATCTTGGCGGATGCCCATCCGCATATCGGAACGGATAAGCTCCCCCGTGTGATCGAGAATATCCGGGAGCAAATCAAGCGATGCGGAGGTGAGGTACATTTCGAGACCCGTATGGATGCTTTTATCATGAAAGAGAACGAGGTGATCGGCATCGAGACGAATACGGGAAAGAGCTTTTACGGGCCTGTTATCTTAGCTACCGGCCATTCCGCCCGTGATGTCTATAACTATTTATACGAACGCCAGATCCAGATCGAGGCGAAAGGGATCGCGGTCGGTGTTCGTCTGGAACATCCTCAGGAATTGATCGACCAAATCCAGTATCATCGGAAAGAAGGTCGTGGGAAATATCTTCCTGCGGCAGAGTATAGTTTTGTGACGCAAGCGAATAACCGGGGCGTCTATTCCTTCTGTATGTGTCCGGGAGGTTTCGTAGTTCCTGCGGCGAGCGGACCTAAGCAGGTCGTGGTAAATGGAATGTCGCCTTCTAACCGGGGTTCCCGCTGGTCTAACTCAGGGATGGTGGTAGAGATCCGTCCGGAAGATTATTCCGAACTGGTAGGGCAGGAGGAGCTTTATCTTCGGAATGGCGAGAAGGTGGATGCGGACTCCCCATTAGCGTTGATGGCCTTTCAGGAACGTCTGGAAGAGGTCTGTTGGTTGAATGGAGGCATGAAGCAAACGGCTCCCGCCCAGCGCATGGATGATTTCATGCGGAAGAAGAACTCTTTCGATTTACCGGTTTCCTCGTATACGCCGGGTCTGCTGGCCTCTCCGTTGCATTTTTGGATGCCGGAATTCGTGACCAGTCGCCTGCGGGAAGGTTTCCGTTATTTCGGTAAGGTCTCTAGAGGCTTCTTGACCAACGAGGCAACCATGATCGGCGTAGAGACCCGTACATCCGCTCCGGTTCGTATCCTCCGTGATCGGGATACCTATCAACACGTCACGGTAAAAGGTCTTTTCCCTTGCGGTGAGGGAGCGGGGTATGCGGGAGGAATCGTATCCGCTGCCATCGACGGGGAACGTTGTGCGGAAGGAGTGTATAATTTAGAATCCAATAAATAAGAAAAATGAAAAGTGGTATGAAAATAGGAATATCCCTTTGTCTGGGAGTTCTTATGTGTTTGAATGCGGGTTGTACGGGAAAGAAGTCTGCCGCGGAAGAGCCGGAATTAACGTACAGTAATCCTTTGTCGGTCCAGTTTGGCGATCCATACGTATTGTTGGCCTCGGACGGACGTTATTATATGTATGGTACCGGTGCTGGGGCTGTAGACGGCTTTTGCGCCTATTCTTCCGATGATTTGATCCATTGGAAGTCGGAAGGGCAGGTTTATCGGGGCAATACGCCCGATTCTTGGGCAATCGCTAATTTCTGGGCGCCGGAAGTGTACGAGCGTGACGGGAAGTTCTATATGTTCTTCAGCGCGGATTGGCGGAAGAATCCGACCAACGAGGAGGAAAATTTCCGTATCGGCGTAGCTGTGTCGGATAAGCCGACCGGACCATTTAAGGAATTGGCCGATGCTCCTTTGTTCGATCCGGGATATCCTGTAATCGACGGAAACTTGATCGAGGATGAGGAAGGCCGTACCTATCTCTATTATTCCCGTTGTTGCTATAAGCATCCGGTAGAAAGCGAGATCGCCGATGAGGCAAAGAAGAAAGGCATGTTCGACTCCGTTGAGGAAAGCTGGATTTACGGGGTGGAGGTCGCTCCGGATCTTACGCACGTGATTGGGGAACCCGTACTTCTGCTGCGTCCGCCTGTGAAATTGGATGATGCGCAAAGTGAATGGGAAAGTCGCTCGGTTACCAAAGGGGAGGTCGGACGTCGTTGGACGGAAGGCTCTTTCATGCTACGTCACAACGGCTTGTATTATATGATGTATTCCGCTAATTATTTTGGCGGGGCAAATTATGCGGTGGGATATGCCGTGTCCGAACATCCGTTAGGACCGTTTGAGAAGGCATCTAATAATCCGGTGCTGGAGAAGAACGTGGAAAAAGGCGGTATCGTCACGGGTACCGGACATAATAGCGTTACTTGGTCGAAGGACGGAAAACAAATGTATTGCGTTTACCACGGGCGTACCCAGAAGACAGGGGATGAGCGGGTCGTATTCATCGATAAAATGCGAATCGATGAGAATGGCCTTCTAGTCGTGGAAGGCCCTACCACTGATCCGCAATCTATTCAATAGTTATTTATCTCTTCCAGCAACGCCACTCGTTCCAATGAGAACGTAGTGTCGTTGCGTTGGATATATTCCAATAGCTCTTTCGCTCTTGCCCGGAGTTTTTTACCTTGCGCCTCCGGCAAAAGGAAACTTTCTTCCAGCAAGGTCTTGGTCGCCAGCTCCATGCGTTGGAGGCCACACGAATCATCACCGTCCAGATAAGTGCGGATGCCGTCGATAGGCGTGTTCAGCAAGAAATCGTTATCCAGTTTTAAGGATGTGTAGACGGATTGGATTAACTCGGGGTTCTTGCGTGCCCCATCGTTGGAATTACGATTGAAGATGATCTGGGCGATCACTTTGCCCAGTTCCTCGATCTGTACCATGATGAAATCTCTCTTTAACATAGGAGTGGTGAATTATTCGATCGTTATACTTTGGATGCGGATGTCTTTCTTCGGACGGTCATTCTGGTCTTTCGGCTGGGTGGCGATCTGATCCAGAACGTCGAACCCCTCCGTCAGCTCCCCGAAGATCGTATAAGTGCCGTCCAGATGATGGCAACCGCCTACGGTGGTATAAGCCTTCCGTTGCTCGTCCGTAAATAGCAAATGCCCGGGAGTTGCTTGAATAACGGAGTCTATCTGGGCGTTGATCATTCTCAATCGCTTCTGGTATTCCCGTTTGTTACTCATCTTTATCATATTCAACTCGGCACGGACCGGTGCGTAAAACTCCTTCAGGGCCTTTTGCCGGGCCGGATAGTTGGCGGTACGCTCTAACGTATCCAGTTCGGTTTCCCTATAGACCTTCCCCTGCACGATAAAGAATTGCGACATGTCCGATTTCTTTTGCGGGTTGACATCGTCCGGTTGGCGGGGAGCGGCCAAGGCTCCTTTCTTATGGAAATATTTCTCGTTGATCTCGGGCAGGATCTCGGCGGAAGGATCGCCAAAGCCGCATTTGGCACCGGCGGGAGCGTTCTTGGAATCCGGGGCTCCTCCTTGGATCATAAACTCCGGCAGGACACGGGTGAATAAGGTCCCGTTGAAATCCCCCCGTTTCGCCCGTTCGATAAAAGTACGGGTGTGATTAGGCACATCATCGTACAGGATGGCCCTCATAGTACCTACATTGGTTTTAATAACTACCGTTTTTCCAGCTTCTTGCGCCGAGGTGGCTACCACGCAAAGGAACAATGCTGATAAAATGTAATATATCTTTTTCATGAGATTTTAATTTAAAAGGTAAATATAGGTGTTATGTTGTAAAACACAAAGTAAATGCCTAACTTCGCGTCTTTATTAATAGGTAATAAGATTTTTAAAGATTTTAGCATGGATTGGATAAACGACTTATTATGGGGAGAAGGTATCGGGCATTCTATCCTTTTACTATCTTTCGTGATTGCCGCCGGCATTCAGTTGGGAAAGATAAAGGTGTTTGGGATTTCGCTTGGGATTACCTTGGTGTTGTTTGTAGGTATTATTTTAGGGCATTTTGGGTTTACGGTTAACCACAATGTGATTCATTTCTTTAAGGAATTTGGATTGATCTTATTTGTTTATTCGGTAGGTATGCAAGTCGGGCCGGGTTTCTTCTCGTCTTTTAGGCAGGGGGGAATCACGTTGAATATGCTTGCCTGTGGAATTGTCTTCCTTGGCGTGGCTACGGCTTTGGTATTGCATTTCGTGACAGGTATTCCGATGCCTACGATGGTGGGTATTTTATCGGGGGCGGTGACGAATACCCCCGGATTAGGTGCGGCTCAGCAGGCTTATTCCGATATGTACGGGGTTTCTGATAATACGATCGCCTTGGGTTACGCTGTGGCTTATCCGCTGGGCGTGATCGGTATTATTCTTTCGATCATTTTCGTACGTTACGTATTCCGTGTGAATTTCGATAAGGAGAATGACGATTTGAATAAGGAGGATGCCTCGCATACGAATGAGGCGAAACCGATCTCGCTGGTCGTAAAGAACCCTGCGGTTTTCGGTAAGACGGTAGGGGAGTTATCCGGTTTGATGGATCATCTGGATTTCGTGATTTCCCGTGTATGGCGTAATGATAACAAGCAGATCGAGATCGCTTCCGCCGGTACGATCTTGAATGAGGATGATAAGATTTTCGTGATCACGACTGATCAAGATGCCGAGTCCGTAAAGACATTCATCGGCGAGGAGATCGATATGGAGCGCAAGCAATGGATTCGTATGGAGAGCCAGTTTATCAACCGCCGTATCTTGATCACGAAACCGGAGTTGAACGGCAAGAAGCTGGGGCAGTTGAAACTGCGTAAATTATATGGTATCAATATCACCCGTATCAACCGTGCGGGCGTGGACTTGGTCGCTACGCCGGGCCTGACGTTGCAAGTGGGTGATCGTGTGAATGTGGTGGGTACCGAAACCGCTGTCTCCAATGTGGAGAAGGTATTGGGTAACTCCATGAAACGCTTGAACGAGCCGAATTTGATCACGATCTTTATCGGCATTGCCCTCGGTATTGTCTTGGGTAGTATTCCTATCACGTTCCCGGGCATTCCGCAACCGGTTAAGTTAGGTTTGGCGGGAGGTCCGCTGATCGTGGCTATCTTGATTAGCCGTTTTGGTTACCGTTATAAGCTGGTTACCTATACGACCCAGAGCGCTAACTTGATGTTGCGTGAGATCGGTATCACCCTCTTCCTCGCTTGCGTGGGTATCAGCGCCGGCGATGGTTTTGTGGATACGATCGTGAACAACGGCGGATTCGCTTGGATCGGTTACGGTTTCATTATCACGACGGTTCCTTTACTGATCATCGGTTGTGTAGGCCGCTATTTCTATAAGATCAATTATTTCACCTTAATGGGCTTGATCGCCGGTAGTACGACGGATCCGCCCGCTTTGGCTTACTCGAACGCTACGGCTGGAAACGACGCTCCTTCCGTAGGTTACGCAACGGTATACCCATTGACCATGTTTTTGCGGGTGCTTACGGCGCAATTATTGATCTTGTTCTTCGCTTGATGCGGTAGTTATAATGGTGCCGTCTTACACGTATACCGGCATTGCCTCACACGTATATCGACGTTGGCCTATGCGAACGTAGGCGTGAGGCGATGTCGGTATACGTGCTGGATGGAGTTGACGCCGGGGAAAATAAAAAGCATAGATGTATTAAATTTACCAGTTTAAAAGGCAATGTTATTCGTAGCATTGCCTTTTTTGTTAGTTTTGTGGGAGTATAATCTAATTTAATATCGTGGAAAGAATGAGTGTAGAGAAGAAAAACGCTTATATCGGAGTGGATTTAGGGGGGACGAATATGCGTGCCGGCCGTATCGCAGGGGATCGATTAGTGGCTCAGGGGAATGCCCCGACTCCCCAGGACGCCGCGGATTGCGGGGAGACATTGGAGGCTTTGATAGAGGTGATCCGTTCAGTGTGGGACGAGGGCGTGGTAGCTATCGGTATCGGTGTGCCGAGCGTGGTGGATCGTGAGAAGGGGATCGTATATAACGTGGTGAATATCCCGCATTGGGAGGAGGTACATTTGAAGGAGATCTTGGAGGCTCGCTTCTCCGTGCCGGTTTATGTGGATAACGACGCGAATTGCTTCGCTCTGGGTGAGCGTATCTTTGGCGACGGAAAGACGGTTGATAACTTCGTGGGCCTCACCTTGGGTACGGGCCTGGGGGGTGGAATTATCCAGAATGGCAAGCTGCTGGCCGACGCTAATTGTGGCTCGGGAGAGTTTGGCATGATTCCCTACCAAGGACAGATCTTGGAATATTTCTGTAGCGGTTCCTATTTCATGAACGTATGGGGCGTGGATGGGAAGGAGATGTACACCCGTGCGATGCGGAAGGACGAGCAGGCGCTGGAGGCTTACCGGCAGTTGGGCGTACATGTGGCCGCCGCTATCAAGATCGTGGTATTGACGGTAGATCCGGAGATGATCGTCTTCGGAGGCTCGGTGACCTCCGCCCATGAGTTGTTTGAGGAGAGCATGTATGAGGACTTGAAGGATTTCGCTTATCCGAACTCTATCAAGAACTTGAAGATACGTTTCTCTAAGCTGGAGAATCCGGGGCTATTCGGTGCCGCTTCCCTTTGTTATGAATAAATAAAGACGGATAATCAATTGTTTACTTAAATCTGATTCATACCATGAGACATGTATTTTGTAGGAAGATCGTTTTCCTTTTGGCCGCTTTACTGGTTGTATGTGGCATGTCGGCCCGTAAGCCGATCAAGACGTTATTAATAACGGGGCAGAATAACCATAATTGGCAGGTGAGCCACGTGGTGCTTAAACAGATATTGGAGAACTCGGGACGCTTCTCCGTGGATTTCGCGGTCTCTCCGGAGGCGGGGAAGGATATGTCCGGCTTTGTCTTGGATTTTAGTCCTTACGAGCTGGTGGTGCTGGATTATAATGGGGATGCTTGGCCGGAAGAGACAAACCGTCGTTTCTTGGAATATGTGCGAGGAGGTGGTGGTGTCGTGGTCTATCATGCCGCTGATAACGCCTTCGTGAACTGGCCGGAATACAATAAGATTTGTGCCTTGGGCGGTTGGGAGAACCGGGATGAGAAAGCGGGACCCTATGTATATTGGAGCGATGGTAAGTTGATAAAGGATAGCTCGGCGGGCGTGGGTGGCTCTCATGGCAAGCAACATGAGTATGTGCTGAATGCCCGGAACCATGAGCATCCGATCATGAAGGGGCTGCCGAATAAATGGAAACATGCGCAGGATGAGTTATATGATCGTATGCGTGGCCCGGGAAATATAAAGGATTGCTTGTATACCGCTTATTCGGACAAGGAGACCGGAGGCTCCGGTCGTGAGGAGCCGTTGATCTTTACGGTTGATTATGGGAATGCCCGTATATTCCATACGATGCTAGGGCATGCGGGGGAAACGGTAGAGAATTGTCCGGCTATGCAATGCGCCGGCTTCCAGATCACCTTGTTAAGAGGTGCGGAATGGGCCGCTACCGGCAAGGTAACCCAAAAGGTTCCCACTGATTTCCCGACGGAAAAACAAGTATCTAATCGGAGTAATTATAAGCGGTGATACTTGGTTTATTAGAATGCCCATTGTAAGCTCCTTATGATGGGCATTCTAGCAAGCTAACAATGGGCATTCTAAGGAGCTTACGATGGGCATCGTGCTATTTTGCTGAATCCTCGTGCGATAGATAGCCGTCGCTTAATGTGAATCGGGGATCTTGATCCGCCAGAAAGCGGATGGCCGTGAGGCTTTTCTCTTGAGGGAAAGGTAATTTCTCAATAAGCTCTTTCACGGGGATAGGGGATTCCTCGGCCAATACCTTTACGAGACTTTCCCGGATAGCGCTGAATTCCCAATTCATAAGCTGTGATTCATGCTTCGATAAGCATACGTCGCAACAGCCACAAGGGGCGGAATCTTCCTCGCCGAAATAGGATAGGAGCATGCGGCTACGGCATACCCGCTCCTCGTTGATATATTCCAGCACCTTCTCGATCCGTTTCCCGAAACGCTCCTTGCGTTCCTCATACGCCGAGCGGGGTATGGAAAGATACCGCTGTTCCTCCCGGGTCTGGGTATAGATAATCAACGGGGTTTTCTTATGCGGGATGTAGTTTACGATCCGGTATCTGGATAAACCTACCAAGGTCTCATACACCTCGTGAGGCGTTACTCTCGCACGGGTAGCGATTACGCTCTCATCTATATAAACATAATCCGCAAATAACCCGGTGTAAGAACGCAAGATCGTCTGAATCACCTCATCCGTTCGCTTGTTCTCACTTAAATACCTGTAAAGCTCGTCACGGGTAGCCGTGAACATCAGGCGGGAAGCGTTGTCCACCTCCTCCGTATACTCGATATAGCCCGATAGCCCAAGGATCTTCAAGGCATGATGCGCTTGCAATAAAGAGAACTTATAAGCGGAACAAAAATCCGTTAACGAGAAATCGTGTACCGTGTCTAGCCCGTACCCTACGGCGATCTGGTAATAATTACCCAACGCCTCATAGACCCGGTAGATAAACTCCTTGTCCGGAAACTCATCCGCCAGCCGTTTCTTTAGCTTGGCGCTATCCGTGGAGGAACAAAGAGCCACGGCGAAGGCTTTCTTCTCATCACGCCCCCCGCGTCCGGCCTCTTGATAATATTCCTCCAACGATCCCGGCATATCCATATGCACGACCAATCGTACGTCCGGCTTATCGATACCCATACCAAAAGCGTTGGTCGATACGATTACCCGGCACTCGTTGTTTTTCCAACGGGCCTGACGCAGTTCTTTCTCGTCACGGTTTAATCCGGCATGGAAGAAATCGGCGGAGATACCCGCCTGTTGCAGCATGACGGCGATCTCCTTGGTGCGTTTCCGATTGCGGACATATACGATGGCCGTACCCGGAACTTTTCCCAATATATAAACGAGTGTATTTAACTTATCTTCCGTCTTCCGGACAATATAAGCCAGATTTTTGCGGGCGAAGCTCTTTTGAAATACGTTCTTCTCCTTGAACCGCAGACGCTCTTGTATGTCATTCACCACTTCCGGGGTAGCCGTGGCGGTCAAGGCCAATACCGGAACACCCGGCAATAAGTCCCGGATCTCAGCGATATTGAGGTAAGAAGGACGGAAATCATATCCCCATTGCGAGATACAGTGACTCTCGTCGATCACTAGCAGACAAACTTGCATGGCCTCCATCTTGATCCGGAAAATATCCGTACTAAGCCGCTCTGGGGAGACATACAAAAACTTATACCCTCCGAAGATGCAATTCTCCAGTTGCGTGATAATCTCTTGCCGGCTCATGCCCGAATAAATAGCCGTAGCCTTGATGCCGATCCGGCGTAAGTTCTCCACTTGGTCTTTCATCAAGGCGATCAAGGGAGTGACGACGATGCAAATCCCTTCCATCGCCAAGGCCGGCACCTGAAAGGTGATGGATTTACCACCACCTGTAGGCATCAGCCCAAGCGTATCTTTTCCGGCACAGACGGAATGGATAATATCCTCCTGCAAGGGGCGAAAAGCAGGGTATCCCCAATACTTCTCTAATATCTTATGGTAGACGTCCACCTGTCCTCCTCATATATCGTCGGGTTTGATGTCTTTGATCATCAGCTGGATAGAGGTGTTGCCGTTGTAGGTGTTCTCCTCCACCGTGTAGCAGATGTTGAAAGGCTTCATACCCTTGATATGGTCGTTGTGCCTGTGCATGCCGAAAGCGATGGCGTGCATGGGGGTGCTTGAGTTTCCGTCGATCAATTCCAGCTTGAGATGCTCCAGTTCCTTACCCACGAGCTTACTGGTGCCGTAGTCCTTTACGCCAAGCGAGCAGAATACAGGCTTCTGGTTGTCCGGTCCGAACGGGCTCATCTTCTTTAGGTCGTTCACGAACTTCTGGTTGATCTCTTTCAAATCCAAGATAGCGTCGATATCGATCTGTGGGATCATCTGTTCCGGTATGATCTCCTCGGATGCGATCTTCAAGAAACGCTCGGTGAATGCCTCTAGGTTCTCCTCCCGAAGGGAAAGCCCGGCGGCGTAGGTATGTCCCCCGAAATTCTCCAATAAATCCCGGCAGCTCTCTATCGCCTTGTAAATATCGAAACCCGTTACGGAACGTGCCGATCCGGTGATCAACTCGGACGATTTGGTAAGAACGACCGCCGGACGGTAATACTTCTCGGTCAAACGGGACGCTACGATACCAATCACGCCTTTGTGCCATCCCGGGTTATACACCACGATCGCCTTCCGGTCATCCATGTTCTCTACTTCGTCGATGACAGCGTTCGCCTCGTCGGTGATCTTCTTGTCCAATTCCCGGCGTTCCTCATTATATTGGTTGATGCTCTCGCTCTTCTCCCGGGCACTGGCGCTATCCTTGGACAGTAGCAGTTCCACCGCCTCCTTCCCGTTCATCATACGGCCGGAAGCGTTGATACGGGGACCGATCTTGAATACGATATCACTGATCGTGATCTCCTTTCCGGTCAATCCGCAGATATCGATGATCCCTTTCAGCCCGAGGCTGGGGTTGCTGTTCAATTGCTTCAGCCCGTAATAGGCGAGGATGCGGTTCTCTCCCGTAATCGGGACGATATCCGAGGCGATACTGACCGCCGTCAGTTCCAACAACTTCTCCAGATCCGAGAACGGGAAATTATTACTCTTGGCGAACGCCTGCATGAACTTGAATCCCACTCCGCAACCCGATAAATGCTCATACGGATAGATAGAATCCGAGCGCTTGGCATCCAATACGGCGACAGCGTCCGGCAAAGTGGCGTCTGGCATATGGTGGTCGCAAATAATAAAGTCGATACCTTTCTCCTTGGCGTACTCGATCTTCTCGATCGCTTTGATACCGCAATCCAGCGAGATAACCAGCGACACGCCGTTCTCGGCGGCATAATCGATACCCTTGTAAGAAATACCGTACCCCTCGTCGTATCGATCTGGGATATAGAAATCCAAGGTAGACGAGTAAGGTCTTAAATACTTGAAGACGAGCGATACCGCTGTCGTTCCATCCACGTCGTAATCGCCGTAGATCAAAATCTTTTCTTTATTCCCCAAGGCTTTGTTCAAGCGCCTCACCGCCTTATCCATATCCGGCATAAGGAACGGGTCGTGCAAATCGTTCAAGCTGGGTTTAAAGAATTTCTTCGCCTCTTCGATCGAAGTGATACCTCGTTGAACGAGCAAGAGACAGATCACCGGGCTGAATCCTAATTCAGCCACCAATTGGTCTCTCTTATGTAACTCTTCTTCTGATGGGGTTTGAAAGTTCCATTTGTTAATCATTATATATTGTTTTTTTCTTTTTTGCTTGCCTGATACTACGGATACCTTGTCATCCTTAATCTACCGTATGACAAAGGCGAGATTTCCGCAATATATTTCAACCCGTAAAGTTAGAAATTAAATATGGTATATCCGGTATGGCTTAAAGAAAATAGTTTTTTTGTTATTATTTTTTTGAAGTAGGAGAATGATTCGTACATTTGCCTAAATATTATAAAATACAATGACGGAAGATATTAAAAAAGCTTGCGAAGTAATGGCCGCAGGCGGCATAATACTTTATCCTACAGACACTATCTGGGGAATTGGTTGCGACGCTACCAATGAAAAAGCCGTACAAAGAGTGTACGAGCTAAAGCGAAGGGCAGACAATAAGGCTATGTTGGTCTTGATGGACAGCGAGGCTAAATTGGATAGGTACGTGTCGGATGTTCCCGATATCGCTTGGGATTTGATTAGCGTGTCTGATAAGCCGTTGACCATCATTTACTCAAGTGCCAAGAACTTGGCGACAAATCTATTGGGAGCCGATGGTAGCGTGGGTATCCGCATCACGAACGAGGAGTTCTCCAAGAAATTGTGCGAGCGCTTCCGTAAACCCTTGGTCTCTACTTCCGCCAACGTAAGCGGCGAGCCTTCTCCCGCTAATTTCAGCGAGGTATCGGAGGTGATCAAGGAGGGTGTGGATTATATCGTGAGTTATCGTCAGGACGATATGAGCAAGGCCGCTCCGTCCGGCATTATCAAGCTAGGAGCCGGTGGGCTTGTGCAGGTAATTAGATAAGGATGAAGAAAAGCGTACAAGCCGGAAAATATATTGTCTCGGATTTTATAGCGTCGTCGGTAGTCTGGTTATTATTTAACCTGATACGCTATGAGGAGGTGGCGGTGTATGAAGGGTTTGATACCGTCGGGGCCTTTTTGCTGCATATCCCCTCGTTGAAGGGGCAGCTATTGATCCCGTTTTTCTGGTTCGTATTATATTGGTTTTCCGGTTATTATAATAAACCGTTCGGTAAGTCGAGGCTTACTGAGTTGTTCTCTACCCTTGGGAGCGTGTCGATCGGTGTCGTGATCTTGTTTTTTGCCTTAGTGCTGAATGACTTGCCCCGTTCCTATCATGTGTATTATGATATGTTTTTCTCTTTATGGGGATTACAGTTTGTCTTGACGTATATTCCCCGGTTATTGATTACGCAGGCCGGGTTACGGAAGATAAAGTGCAGGGAATGGGCGTTGAACGTATTGATGATTGGGGCGGGGAAGAAGGCGGCGTGTATTGCCGACGACCTGTATGGGTTGGGTTATAATATCGTCGGTTTTGTCTCCGATGGTACGGAGAAAAAAGGCGGGGTCGCCGGAGATCGTGTGATCGGTAGGCTGGAATCTTTGCCGGTGATTGTAGAGGAGAAAAAGGTGGATGAGCTGGTTGTCGCCTTGGAGACGGTGGATAATAGCCGTTTGATGGATATCCTGTATTCGTTATATTGCTATAAACGGCCGATCAAGATATTGGCGGATAAATCCAGTTCATTATCGCAAGTAAAGATCAAGGCGATAAAGGGCGTTCCGCTGGTGGACGTGACGGATAACAACTTCTTGCCCATCGAGCAGAATGTAAAGCTCTTTATGGATAAGATGTTATCTCTGATTTTCTTGGTGCTCTTATCTCCCTTGTTCCTGTATATCGCTTGGCGGGTGAAGCGGGATTCCCCCGGCCCGGTGTTTTTCAGTCAGGAACGGATCGGATACATGGGCGAGCCTTTCATGATCTATAAGTTTCGTACGATGTATACGAACGCCGAGGAAGAAGGTCCGTTGCTCTCTTCCGAGGACGATTCCCGTATCACTCCCTTCGGACGGGTGATGCGGAAATACCGCTTGGACGAGTTACCGCAGTTCTGGAACGTGCTGAAAGGGGATATGTCGCTAGTTGGCCCCCGTCCGGAACGTAAATATTTCATCGAGCGGATCGTGAGGAAAGCCCCCTTCTACTATCTGCTGCATAACGTACGTCCGGGAATCACCTCGTTGGGTATGGTGAAATATGGATATGCCGGCAGTGTGGATGAGATGATCGAGCGCTTGGAATATGATATATTATACTATGAGAATATGTCCTTGATTCTGGACATAACGATTCTCATTTATACAGTTAAAACAGTGTTTACAGGTAAAGGTATTTAAAATGGCTAACGAAGGGTTATTCTATAAATTGTTGTTATGGCGGGAAAAGCGCATCAAGGAGAAGCATTTTATCCTTATTATCAGCTTTATCGTGGGAATTTGCACAGCTGCGGCCGCTATCATATTGAAACAATTGATCCATTTCATACAACATGTATTGACGGGTAATTTCAGTGCTGATGGCGTGAACTATCTCTATTTGCTTTATCCGGTGATCGGTATCTTGTTGGCCGGCTTGTTCGTGAAATATATCGTGCGTGACGATATCGGCCATGGGGTGACGAAGATCTTGTATGCCATCTCGCAACGAAAGAGCCGTATCAAGCCGCATAATACATGGACGTCTATCGTAGCCAGTTCCGTGACGATCGGCTTTGGTGGATCGGTCGGGGCGGAGGCTCCTATCGTATTGACAGGGGCGGCTATCGGTTCTAATCTGGGACGGGTGTTCAGGATGGAGCAGAAGACGTTGATGTTGCTCGTGGGATGTGGTGCCGCCGGAGCGATCGCCGGTATCTTCAAGGCGCCTATCGCCGGGTTGGTGTTCGTGATCGAGGTATTGATGCTGGACCTTACGATGACTTCCGTGCTTCCTTTGCTGATCTCGTCGGTGACGGCGGCTACGATGTCTTATATCTTTACCGGTACCGAGGCCATGTTTAAGTTTTCTCAGACCGAGGCATTCGAGATCGAGCGTATTCCTTACGTGCTCTTGCTGGGTGTTTTTTGCGGATTGGTATCCCTTTATTTTACCCGTGTGATGAACAAGGTGGAAGGGATGTACCGGAAGTTGGGTACGTATTGGAAGAAGTTCATGTTGGGCGGCGTGATGCTGAGTATCTTGATATTCTTGTTCCCCCCGCTATATGGTGAGGGCTATGATACGATCGGCTCGTTGCTGAACGGGCAGTTCTCGCATATCATGGACAAGAGTTTGTTTTACGATCTGAACGATACGTATTTCGGGGTCTTGATCTTCTTGACCTTGATCTTGCTTACGAAGGTATTCGCTTCCAGCGCCACGAATGCCGGAGGGGGTTGCGGTGGTATCTTCGCTCCTAGTTTGTATCTGGGCTGTATCGCCGGTTTTATCTTTGCGCATACGTCTAATTATTTCCCGTTCACGATGTATATCTCAGAGAAGAATTTCGCTTTGCTGGGTATGGCGGGCATTATGTCCGGGGTGATGCACGCTCCTTTGACCGGTGTTTTCTTGATCGCCGAGCTGACGGGTGGGTATGATTTGTTCCTCCCCTTGATGATCGTCTCGATCAGTTCCTATATCACGATCCTTATGTTCGAGCCTCATAGCATCTACTCCATGCGTTTGGCGCAGAAAGGCGAGTTGTTGACGCACCATAAGGATAGGGCGGTGCTTACCTTGCTACGGGCGGATAGCGTGATCGAGAAAGATTTCCAGATGGTGTCTCCAGAGATGACGTTGGGCGATATGGTAAAGGTCATTTCCCGAAGTGGACGTAACACCTTTCCTGTCGTGGACGAGCGGGGCGTGTTGCTGGGTATCGTCTTGCTGGATAATATCCGGAATATCATGTTCCGTCCGGAGTTGTATAATCGTTTCCATGTATCGAAGTTCATGGTTTCCGCCCCGGCCAAGATCGTAATCAACACGCCGATGGATCAGATCATGCAGACGTTTGATGATACGAAAGCGTGGAATCTTCCGGTGGTCGATGAGAATGGCCATTATATCGGCTTTATGTCGAAATCGAAGATATTTAATTCCTATCGGGAGGTATTGGTCGATAACTTTTCCGGGGACTAACTTGTTAAAAACAGATCCAATTTATTGTATATGAAGAAAGAGGATTTACGAATCGTATATATGGGCACTCCCGATTTCGCCGTGGAGAGCCTGCGTGCCTTGGTAGAAGGTGGATATAATGTGGTAGGTGTCATTACGATGCCGGATAAGCCAATGGGCCGTCATGGTAGCGTGCTTCAGCCGAGCGCTGTGAAGCAATATGCCGTATCGGTGGGTCTTCCGGTCTTGCAGCCAGAGAAATTGAAGGACGAGGCATTTTTAGAGGAACTGCGTGCCTTGCGGGCGGATTTGCAGATCGTGGTGGCGTTTCGTATGTTGCCGGAGGTGGTCTGGAATATGCCCCGTCTGGGAACTTTTAATCTGCATGCCTCCTTGCTTCCGCAATACCGGGGCGCCGCTCCGATCAACTGGGCGGTTATCAATGGTGATACGGAGACCGGCGTGACTACTTTCTTTCTTACGCATGAGATTGATACGGGTAAGATCATCCGTCAGAAACATCTGCCGATCGCTGATACCGACGATGTAGAAACCGTTCACGATGCCTTGATGGCGATGGGGGCGGGGTTGGTTACCGAGACCGTGGACTTACTGTTGGATGGAAAAACAGACGCTATCCCTCAAGAGGAGTTCTATAAGGATGCCGCCGAGTTGCGTCCGGCCCCGAAGATATTCAAGGATACCTGTCATATCGACTGGAACCAACCGGTGAAGAAGATCTATGATTTCGTCCGTGGGCTTTCTCCTTATCCTGCCGCTTGGACGGAATTGATCTCAGCGGATGGCAAACGTATGGTCTTGAAGGTTTACCAGACGGAGAAGCGTCCGGCAACGCATAACTTCCCGGTAGGTTCTATCCATACAGATCATAAATCGTATATCGATGTGGCCGTGAAGGATGGTTTCCTTCGATTGCATTCCTTGCAACTTGCCGGAAAGAAACGGATGAATATAACGGACTTCTTGAACGGTTTCAAGCAAATCGCAGAATATACGGTTGGCTGATGAACGGGACGAGACGTATCATATACATTACGTTAGGAACGTTTTTTCTCATATTGGGAGCGATCGGCATCTTTGTCCCTTTGCTCCCGACCACTCCTTTTTGGTTACTGACTTGTTGGTTTTATGTCCGTAGCTCGGAGAGACTTTATAACCGGGTGATGAGCAATCGTTATTTCGGGCCGCATATTAAGGGCTTTGTGGAAGATAAGGCTATTCCTTTGCGTTCCAAGATTATCACGATCGCTATCATGTGGCTATCTACGATCATTACTTCCCTTTTGCTAGTCGGCTATTGGTGGGTGAAAGCTTTGTTAGGGCTTATCAGTATCGGGGTCTCATGGCATATCCTCTCTTATCCTACTAAAAAAGAATGAGATAACCTGTTCATCCATAGGATTACTGGGGTTATCCCTCTTTTATCGCTTTCTATCGTAGCCTTACTACTTTATCGGTCTTCTTTCAAGGCCTCTTCCAAGCTGATTCCTAGAGCTTCAGCTACTCCCTTACCGTAAGCAGGGTCTGCCTTGTAGCAATTGCGTACGTGGCGTTGCTTGATGAACAGTTGGGCGTTACCCATCGCACGGGCGGTATTTCCGAATAACAACTGTTGCTCTTCCGGCGGCATCAAACGGAATAAGGCACCCGGTTGGCTGTAATAATCATCATCATACTCACGCTCGTTGTAATTATAAACATCCCCGTGTACTTTCAAAGGCGGTTCCTTCTTCTCGGGAGAGTCTTTCCATTCGCCGAAGCTGTTAGGTTCGTAACCCTTTGCGGCTCCATAGTTTCCGTCTACACGCATCGCTCCGTCACGGTGATAGGCATGGAACGGACAGCGGGGCTTGTTCACCGGGATCTGCTCTAGGTTCACGCCAAGGCGGTAACGCTGGGCGTCGCCATAAGAGAATAGACGACCTTGTAACATCTTGTCTGGGGAGAAGCCGATACCTTCGACAGTATTCATCGGGTTGAATGCGGCTTGCTCCACGTCTTGGAAATAATTCTCCGGATTACGGTTCAACTCGAGGATACCGACATCCATTAACGGGAAGTCCTTATGCGGCCATACTTTCGTGAGGTCGAACGGGTTGATCGGATAGGTCTCGGCTTGCTCCTCAGTCATCAATTGGATCTGGAATTTCCATTTCGGGAAGTCCCCACGCTCGATACTCTCGAACAAATCACGCTGATGGGATTCACGATCCTTGGCGATGATCGCAGCCGCTTCCTCGTCACTCAAGTTCTTGATACCTTGCAGGGTTCTGAGATGGAACTTCACCCAGATACGTTCGTTCTTATTGTTGATAAAACTGTACGTATGGCTACCGAAACCATGCATATGTCGATAAGAGTAAGGAATGCCGCGAGAACTCATCGTAATCGTTACTTGATGCAGGGCCTCGGGAAGCAAAGTCCAGAAATCCCAGTTGTTATCCTCGCTTCGTAGATTCGTTTTCGGGTCACGTTTGACCGCATGATTCAAGTCCGGGAACTTTAGGGGATCACGCAAGAAGAATACGGGGGTGTTGTTGCCTACCAAGTCCCAGTTACCCTCCTCTGTGTAGAATTTCATGGCGAATCCACGGATATCACGCTCTGCGTCGGCTGCTCCGCGCTCTCCGGCTACGGTGGAGAAACGGACAAAGCAGTCAGTTTTCTTGCCTACCTCGCTGAAAATAGCCGCTTTCGTATACTTTGTGATATCATGTGTAACGGTAAAGGTACCGAATGCGCCGGAACCTTTGGCGTGCATGCGTCTTTCTGGGATCACTTCACGGTCGAAGTGCGCTAGCTTCTCAATGAACCAAGGGTCTTGTAATACCATCGGGCCACGTGGCCCCACTGTTTGTACGTTCTGATTGTCCGCAACAGGGCGCCCGTTGGCGGCAGTTAGTTTTTTGTCTTCCATAACTTTAGTTTTTATGTCGCAATAAAGAATTTTAGATAAAGTAATCTTTAAATAAAACTGTTTAGAAACAACAATTGTTTTTAACTTCTTGACAAAAATAAGATGTTGTTAGACAGTTGTCAAATAGTTAATATCTATAAATATATAGACGGGTAGTAGAAACTCAGTGGGGATAGGCGCATGAGTTATAAAAGTATCTTAGTTTCATCGCCCCATACACCTAAGATACTTCGCCAATGAACTTAGGATACTTTCTCTATGAAACTAAGATACCTTGTTTAAAAGGTATGGATACAAAAAAGCGGTTGTCTGGCAAGATGCCAAGCAACCGCGGTATGGTTTGAAAAAATCAAATGTTCACCTTCCCGGTAAAATGGGGTGTTACTTATTTATTGTAACCCCATTTCGTTAACTCCGACTGACCGATAGCAGCGAGTGATCTCAAGCAGCTATCCAAAAAATGTCTAATAAAACTTTTCATAGCTCATTTTCTTTTTAATTAATAAATCTGTGCCTTTCGACACGTTTTAAATCTCACATAACTTTTGAAGTCCGAGTAACGAATGAATTGAAAACCTAAACCTTTAACCTTTTAACCTATTACTAACCTAATTCCGGACTTCTGATAACCTTAACCTAAACCTTCCTCTTTTTCATCGTGAGGTTTACCACATGCGGTAAACCCAAATTGTCCAAGGTTGAAACCCTAGCAAATCGATGTAACGTTTAAACAATCTCTTTACCATATTTGCTTTACAATTATGTTTTACGACACAAATATACGGCGTTATTCCATACGTGGTATGTTTTATAGCATGTTTTTTGCGGATTCCTATGTTTTCTTGATCTATGATAAAAAAAGCGGGAATCAGATTCATATAATGATAGTATTTGAACGTTTGGCATGTCTATTGTGTTACCATGCCATTGCGTTTCTATTTCTATTTGCTACATTTGCGGAGCTAAATGTAAGATAATGTAATATATATGAGTAGAAAAGAGGAGTACAAAGAGAAGAATCTATTGTATTTGGACGAGATCGCTTCGGAAGAGGGAATCCGGACATTACCGTGTGGTATATTATATAAGGTAATACAAGCGGGTACAGGCAAAGTCTCTCCTAATCGGGAAAGCGTCGTTTCCGTACATTATAAAGGAACGTTGATTAACGGAAGGGAATTTGATAACTCATGGAAACGGGGTTGCCCGGAAGCCTTTCGCTTGAACCAAGTGATTGAAGGCTGGCAATTGGCTCTTCAAGAAATGCGGGTAGGGGATAGATGGATAATCTATATCCCTTACAATTTTGGTTATGGTAATCGTGCCTCGGGTCCGATCCCTGCTTTCTCCACATTAATATTTGAGGTAGAGTTGTTGGGAATCGCCTAATTCCAATCATAGAATATATAATAATGTATTTGAAGGGAGTAAAAAAGAATAGCCATGGCTAAACCCATGGCTATTCTCTTTTTGCCTCATTAGAGGATTGGAAACTTTCTATTGTTTAGGCGTAACATCCGTCTTCTTTCCTTTATCCAGCCATTTCTCTTGGATGGTCTGCATCAGTTCATAGAAGTTAGGGATGAACATCGTGGCGAATATCGTATTGATAGCCATACCGAATACTACCGCCGCACCTAAGGATATACGGCTGGCCGCTCCCGCTCCGGTAGCGAAAAGCAAAGGCATGACACCCAATACAAAGGCGAACGAGGTCATCAGGATCGGACGTAAACGAACGTGTCCGGCTTCCAAGGCGGAATCCCGTATCGGATTACCTTCCTTTCGGAAATCCCGGGCGAACTCTACGATCAAGATACCATTCTTGGCGGACAAGGCGATCAATAAGATAATACCGATCTGGGTATATACGCTTACCGGAACCCCCATCACCCAGCAGCCGATAATAGCTCCCAACAAGGCGATCGGCAAACCCATGATAGCCGCCAACGGACTTGTCCAGCTCTCATATTGAGCCGAGAGAACCAAGAAAGCGACTAGCAACGCCATGGCGAAAATAATCACCGTCGTAGATCCTGCTTTCGTCTCTTGATAAGCGACCGAGGTCCATTCATATCCAAAATTATCACCTAATTGTTCCTGTATCAGCTCCTCCATCGCTAGGATCGCTTCTCCGGAACTATATTTCGGGTTGGCGATACAAGTAATAGCCGCCGATGAATACATATTATATAGGTTGATCTGGTCTAATCCCAATTGCTCGTCTAATTCGATAAAAGAGGAGAAGGGTACCATCTCTCCTTTACTATTCGCCAGACTCAAACGGAGTACATCATCGATCACTTTCTGCGCCTCTCCGTTCGCCTCGATCTTAACTTGGTAAATACGTCCGAACTCCACGAAATCGTTCACGTACGCCGCTCCCATATAATAGCTGAGCGTGGAGAATACTTGATTCAACTGAAGACCGAGCATCTGCACCTTATCCCGGTCTATCTTCAGTAGATACTGCGGGGTATTGGCCTGATACATACAAGAAAGGTTCAGCAATTGCGGTTTCGAGCGGTAGCTGGCCAGCAATGTCTCCACGGCATGCTGCATCTCCGTCGGACCTAGGTTCTTACGATCCTCCAATTGCAGTTGCAAGCCGCCCGAAGCGCCCAACCCCGGGATAGCTGGCGGTACCATACCGAATACCTGCGCTTCTTGGATAGCCGATGCCTCCCGGTTGAAACGGTTGGTCACGGCCTCTGCCGTATGCTCCTTACCTTTACGTTCGTTCCAGTTCTTTAGGATCACGAAGAAGGTGGCCGTATTGGATTGCTCCCCTCCACCCATCACGGAGAATCCGCTAACGCTGATGAATGATTTCACCTCGGGGTATGTCTTTAGGATCTCGTCGATCTGCTTGGTGACCGCCTCCGTCCGGTTCAAGCTCGCCGCCGGGGGTAATTGGGATACGATTAGGAAATAGCCGTCATCCTCTTCGGGTATAAAGGTTGTCGGCCAGCGCATAAACAAGATAACCGCTACCGCCGTGATGATACCGTAAACGATCATCGCCGCTCCCGGTCGTTTCAGCATCCGCTCCACGATCGAGTCGTACATCTTCTGAGTCTTTCCGTATACCTTATTGAATCCTTTGAAGAGGAAGAATTTTGGTTCTTCCGTATTCTTCTCCAAGAAAAGGGCGCAAAGCGAGGGCGTAAGCGTAAGCGAGTTAAATCCGCTTAATACGGTAGCGGCGGCGATTGTCAAGGCGAATTGCTTATAGAGCTGCCCGGAGATACCGCTGATAAACGTTGTCGGGATAAATACCGCCAATAATACCAATACCACGCCCACGATAGGCCCTACGATCTCATCCATGGCCTTCGATACCGCCTCGTGGGCCGTATATTTCCCGGTATCGAGGAGCCGGGTGGAGTTCTCTACCACCACGATGGCGTCGTCTACCACCACCGCTATCGCCAGAATCAAGCCGAATAAGGTCAACGTATTAATGGAGAAGCCTAAAGCCGCCATGACCGCCAGCGTACCGATCAATGAGACCGGAATCGTAATGAACGGGATGACTACCGCCCGGAAATTCTGTAAGAATAAGAAGATAACCAAGACCACCAGCAAGGTTGTCTCTAAGAACGTGATAAGCACCTCATGGATGGAGGCGTCGATCACCTCGGTCGTATCCAAGGTCACTTTGTATTCCACGCCTTCGGGTAAGGAACTGCCTAATTCTTTCATCTTGGCCTTTACCACCTTCGATACATCCAAGGAGTTGGAGCCCGGCAACTGGTAGATCGCTATCGCAGCAGTCGGCTGTCCGCTTAATTTAGAGACCACGTTGTAAGAGGAGCTACCCAACTCTATGCGGGCGATATCCTTCAATCGCAGGATCTTGCCACCTTGCCCGGTCTTAAGGACAATATTGCCGAACTCATCCGGTGTCGTCAACCGTCCTTTCACGGTCAAGGTATATTGATAGGGGTTATCCGCCCGTAGAATCGGTTGGCCTACGTAACCGGCGGATACTTGGGCGTTTTGCGTGGATATGGCTTGATAGACCATGTCCGGCGTCAAGTTACGGATACGCATCGCCTCCGGGTCTAGCCAGATACGCATGCTATAGTTTCCGGCTCCCATTACCTGTACCGAGCCTACACCCGGCAGGCGGGTTAGCTGGTCTATCATATTTAAGGTGGCGTAATTACTTAAATACAACCCGTCGTAAATGGAATCCTTGGAACTTAGGGTAAGCATCATCACGATATTGGAGGATTGCTTGCGTGTGGTGATACCTTGTACGATCACGGGTTCCGGCAAGCTACTTTGGGCGATACTCACCCGGTTTTGCACCATGACGGTCGCCATGTCGATATCCGTTCCCACGGCGAAGGTGATCGTCAGGGAGTAAGCCCCCGAACTGGAGGAGTTTGAACTCATGTAAAGCATACCGTCCACGCCGTTTACCTGTTGCTCGATCGGTAAACCTACGGTTTGCGCTACCGTCTGTGCGTCCGCCCCGGGATAAACGGCGGATACCTGTACGGTAGGCGGCGTGATCTCCGGATACTGGGCGATCGGTAATATATTGAGGGTGACCAAACCCGCCACGACGATGATCAGAGCAAGTACGGTGGCGAATATCGGTCTGTTAATAAAGAACTTTACCATAGCTTGCTTATTTTATAGGTTTGATAGTCATGCCATCTCGTACCTTAAGCAGGGCGGAGGTGACATAGGAGTCTTTGGGGCTGATACCGGCGGTCACTTGGCGAAGCGTATCGTCTACCAATTGGCCCACCTCGATAGGACGGTATCGTACGACATTGGAGTCGTTCACGATATAAAGGTACTTCCCTAATTGGTCGGTACCGATCGAGGCATCGCGAACCAAGACCGCATTCGGCTGCTCGGCATACGGCAGGGTGATGGTGACGTATAAGCCGCTCTTCAATACATGCTTCGGGTTATCCAGATTGGCACGTACGTTCAGGGTACCGGTCGATAGGTCGATATTGGGGGATAGATAATCCAGCCGGCCCGTATACGCATTGCCACCATCCTTGCCTATGCTGACGAGGATCTCGGTCGGAAGTTTCACGGTGCTATCGTTGCGGGCGGCTTCCAGCATCATCTTCATGAACTGGTTATCCTCGATATTGAAATTGGCGAACATCAAGTCGTCCTTGTATAAGGTGGCCAAGGTAACCGGCTGGACGGCTCCGTTGATGTAATTACCTATATCGTAGCTGGCCCGGGTAACCGCACCGTCGAAAGGCGCACGGATATAGCAATAGCTCAAGTTGGTCCGTGCGGTATTCAATTCCGCCTCGGCGTTCTTCACGGCAGCCTCAGACTCCGATACGGTAGCCTCCGCTTGGATCACTTGTATCTGGCTTACGGCGCCGCTCTTAGCCGCCTCCTTCATACGCTCGTAGTTGCTGCGTGCATATTCCAGCTGGGCTTTGGAGGTCTTTACGGAAGCCTCGGCTTGGGTGACGTTATCTTGATAGGTGTCCGGTTCGATCACGAAGATAAGATCGCCCTTCTTCACCCGGCTTCCGGCCTTGAGGTAAGAGGTACGCAAGTATCCGTTGACACGGGCTACCAAGTCTACTTTCAGTTGTGAACTAAGGTATCCGGGGTATTCTTTCGTCAAGGTAATGTCCCTCACGATCGGCGTGGATACGCTTATGGAGGGCACGGGCGTTTCCATCGGCTTGCTTTTCCCCTTGCAAGACGCCAGTAATAAGGCGGAGGCTCCGATAATCCCTATGTAAACAAATGTCTTCATATCTTTTGTCTTTAATGATTATTTATATTAATTGTTTGAGTGGGCTTTTGTTCGATCGGATCGAACGGCCTACATAGGATTCCATCCTCCGCCCAATGACTGATAAAGCTGTATCAAGTTCAGTAGGGAGCTACCTTGAGCCTGTGTCAATTGGTTCTGGTAGGTGAGGAGGGAGCGTTGCGCGTCCAGTACGTTTTGGAAAGGCGTAAGGCCCTGCTTATAGAGGTCTAGGGAAAGATCCAAGGTCTGTTTTCCTTGGTTTACCACTTCCCGGAGGGCTACGATCTGCTTGATCGAGTTCTTGTACGAGCTCATGGCGTTATCCACTTCCTGTACGGAGGTAAGCACGGTCTGGTTGAATTGCCGGATCGACTCGTCCAACTGGGCTTTCGCCAACCGGGTAGCCTGTATCTTCTGGGTGCCTTGGAAGAAGTTCCACGTAAGGGTAGGGGCGATCTCATAGGTCAAGCTATTATGATTCGCCAGCTTGTCGAAGTCGTGGGAGGCGAAACCGACCGAGCCTTTCACGAATACTTTCGGCCACCAATCGGACTTAGAGGCCCCGAGCGAGGCGGCAAGCGCATTGACCTGCCGTTCTGCCGCACGTACATCCGGACGGCGTAGCAACAGGTTTGCCGGTAGCCCTACACCGACCGGCTCGATATATTCCGGCAAGGAAGCGTCTGTCTCCATGATCTTTTGTAGATCGGAAGGGTACAGGCCTAGCAAGATCGCCAAGGAGTTCGCGTATTGGATGATACCGGCCTCCAGCATCGGTAGGGAGGCTTTCGTGCTGTAGTATACGGATTGCGCCTGCGCTACGTCCAGTTTGGAGACTAGCCCGGTCTCATACCGTTTCTGGGTGATCTGTACGACCGTCTGTTGGGAGCGGCAGTTCTGTTGCGCTACCTTTACCTCTTGTTGCAGTTCCCTCATATTGATATAGGAGGAGGCTACTTGAGCGCAAAGGGAGACCATGGCGGCGTTGTATTCCTCTTTCGAGGCGGCGAAATTCTCTTTCTCCGCTTTCACCCGGTTCCGGATACTCCCGAATACGTCCACCTCCCAGTTCATATCTACGGTAGCGCTGGAATATTGGGTGATCGCCTTGGGTACCTGATTGATATTGCCGCTACTTTGTTGCCGTGTCCATCCGGCGGAAAGCCCTAGGGTGGGCGAGTAGCTTCCTTGTGCCGACCGCAGGTTGGCTTTCGCCATGGCGATCCTATCCATCGCCATTTGCACGGAATAGTTTTGTTTCACGGCTACTTCTATCAGCGAGTCCAGTAACGGGTCCTTAAAATTTCTCCACCAATTATCTTCTACGGGAAGTGTCTGCTGGAAATCACTCCCTTCCTCAGACCATGATCCGGGTAGGGCACGGTCTAAATACGTATGCTCTGTCTGCGCCATTACCCCGATCGGCACCAGCAAGCACAACAAAGCATAACATGTCAGGCGTAAATGTTTGTGCATAAATATATATGTTTAGATTTAGCTTTTAGCAAAACAGTTAAGGGTGGGAAATGTTTGTATCTTTGTCTATTTATATATCCTAAAAACTGAAACGTATGGAAAATGGCAAGATCGTTATTTATCGGACAGCCGATGGTGAGACTTCAATTGACGTGAAATTGGAGAATGATACAGTATGGCTTACGCAAGCGCAGATGGCGGAGCTTTTTCAAAAGGATCAATCGGTAATAGCTCGGCATATCAGAAATGTTTTTAAAGAAGGAGAACTTGAGGAAATGAGTAATATGCAAATTTTGCATAATACTTTTTCCAAATACAAGCCTACTGGGGTTTATAGTCTTGATGTCATTATCTCAGTCGGCTATCGTGTCAAGTCTAAGCGTGGTACGCAATTCCGTATCTGGGCGAATAAAATCCTAAAAGAATACCTTGTCAAAGGCTACGCTGTCAATAAACAACTGACCCAACAAAAATACGACGAACTGAAGCTGCTTGTACAAGTCCTCGGTCGTACAGTTAAGAGTCAGGAGGTTCTTTCCTCAGATGAAAGCCGTACGTTACTAGATGTGGTTGTAGACTATACCTATGCCTTAGATACACTGGATAAGTATGACTATCAGCAATTGGATATTCATTCGACGACAAATGAGCAACGGTTTAAGGCTACCTATGAAAATGCGATGTTGGCTATCCAAGGATTGAAAAGTAAATTTGGTGGAAGTAATTTATTCGGAAACGAGAAAGACGGTTCTTTCAAAAGCTCTATCGGACAGATTTACCAAACTTTTGGAGGGGAGGATCTTTATCCATCGGTAGAGGAAAAAGCGGCTATGCTTCTTTATCTGGTTACAAAAAATCATTCGTTCAGCGATGGTAATAAGCGTATAGCCGCAACGCTTTTCTTGTGGTTTCTCGATAATAATGGAATCTTATATAATCCGGATGGAACGAAACGTATCGCCGATAATACATTGGTCGCTTTAACCTTGATGATTGCGGAAAGTCGGACGGAGGAAAAAGATATGATGGTGAAAGTTGTGGTGAATTTGATTAATAAGGAGAATTGGTGAAATAAAGGATTATTGTAAAGAGTGATTGTATGGATATCTTATTGGTTATACTAGGCGTTATCTGTTTGTTGGTGGGATTGGCGGGGTGTTTTTTGCCGGTCTTGCCGGGGCCGCCGGTGGCGTATTTGGCTTTGTGGCTGCTGCATTTTACGGGTTATGCGGAATTTACGGTTACGGAGTTGGTCGTGTGGGGATTGCTGGTCGTGTTGGCACAGGCGATGGACTATGTTACGCCCATGCTGGGGACTAAGTATAGCGGAGGGTCCAAGTGGGGAAATTGGGGATGTGCCGTGGGAACCGTGGCCGGCATATTCGTGTTTCCGCCTTGGGGAATCTTGCTGGGTCCTTTCGTGGGGGCTTTCGTTGGGGAACTTTTGGGAGGCAAGGCGTCCGGAGATGCGTTGAAGGCTGGTTTCGGGGCGTTCGCGGGTTTTTTATTGAGTGTCGTGCTGAAAGTCGCTCTTTGCGGCTATTTTATTTATAGCTTTGTGAGAGGGATAATTAATTGAAGATGGTAGTTAATAAAGTAAGATATGTTTGAGAAAATTGTAGTGGTAGATTCTACCGGATTGAATACATGGGGAGTGGAGCGTTTGAAGGAGCTTGGAAAAGAGGTTGTTTTTTATACCGGCATTCCGGAAACGGATGAGGAGATTGTGAACCGGATCGGGGACGCAGATTGCGTACTCGTCTCTTATAATACACAGATCCGGAGGAACGTGATCGAGGCTTGCCCGAATATCAAATACATCGGGATGTGCTGTACCCTCTATAGCGAGTCTAGCGCGAATGTGGATATAGCCGCTGCACGTGAGCGGGGGATAACGGTCTTGGGTATCCGCGACTATGGCGATGAGGGAGTCGTGGAGTATGTCATTAGCGAGCTGGTCCGTTTGTTGCATGGTTTTGGCGGGAAACAGTGGAGACATAAGGCGTATGAGCTGGGCGGGCAAAAAGTAGGCATCGTGGGATTGGGTCGCACCGGGAGAATGATCGCTGACGCTCTTCGTTTCTTGGGGGCTGAGGTTTATTATTTCAGCCGTACCCGTAAGCCAGATGCCGAGGCCGCCGGTATCGCTTACCTGCCTTTGCGGGAGTTGCTGCCGGAGGTGGATATTTTATGTACTTGCTTGCCTCGTAATACGATTCTTCTGGGGGCGGGTGAGTTTCGTTTGTTCGGTAATCTGAAGATATTGATCAATACGTCGGTAGGGCCTACTTTCCGTGTCCCGGATTTACAACGTTGGCTTAGCGCCCATAAGCGGAATTTCTTCTTATGCGATGAGGTGGGTATCGGGAACTACGCGGATACCTTGACGCAATTCGATAATGTCATATATACCCCGAAAGTCTCCGGCCACTCGGAGCAATGTATGGAGCGATTGTCGCAAAAGGTAATAGCGAATATCGAAAGCTATCTAAATTGACATGACCCTGTGTCAAAACTCTTGGTGGTCTATCTTTTAGACGCAGATGACGCAGATGACACGGATTTATTTTATTCTTATCCGTGTTATCCGTGTCATCTGCGTCAAAACTTATCTATTTTCTTTCTCGATCTGCTCCTGAACGATAGCGTCTACGACAGCTACGGTAGTCAGGTTCACGATATCGCGGGTAGAGCTTTCTACGTCGGTGAAGTGGATCGGTTTGTTCAATCCCATCTGGATCGGGCCGATCGTCTCGGTGATACCCAGCGTATCCAATAGCTTGTACGCGCTGTTGGCTGAGCTTAGGTTCGGGAAGATCAAGGTATTCACGTCTTGCCCTTTCAACTTGTTGAACGGGTACATATCGTCGCGCAGCTTCTTGTCGAGGGCGAAGTTTACTTGCATCTCTCCGTCTACTACCATGTCTGGGTATGTCTTATGCAAGAAGTCGATCGCCTCGTGCACCTTCAGCGGGCTACCCTGCTTGTCGGCCCCGAAGTTCGAGTAAGATAACATCGCCATCACCGGCTCGTGAGCGAAGAACTTCACGGCGTCGTGCGTCAGGCGGGCGATATCGATCAATACCTCGGCCGACGGATGACGGTTGATCAACGTATCGGCCATAAAGAACGTACCCTTCTTGCACGTCAGGATGTTCAAGGCGCCGAAATGTTTGTAACTCGGGCGGATGCCGATGATCTGCTCCGCCATCTTGGTAACCTCCGAGTAGCGGCTGTATACACCCGTCACGAAAGCGTCGGCGTCGCCGGTAGCCACCATCATCATACCAAAGGCGTTACGGTCTACCATCTTCTCGCAAGCCTCCGAGTAGGTCACGCCCTCGCGCGCCTTCTTATCGGAAAGGATGCGGGCGTAGCGGTGGCGGCGTTCCGTCTCACGGTCGTGGCGGAGGTTGACGATCTCGATACCGTCCAGACTGATATTCTCCTCGGCGGCGATCTTGGCCAGACGCTCCTCGTTACCCAGCAAGATCGGGAAACAGATACCTTCCGCTTTCGCCTCGGCGGCGGCTTTCAGCATATTCACGTGGTTCGCCTCGGCGAATACCACCCGTTTCGGGTTCGCTTTCGCCATATCGGTGAACGAGCGCAAGAGTTTATTATCGTACCCCATCATCTCACGCAAATGGTTGGCGTAGCCCTCCCAGTCGGTGATCGTCTTGCGAGACACGCCCGAGTCGATAGCGGCTTTCGCCACGGCGCAAGATACACGGGTCAGCAAGCGGGGATCGAGCGCTTTCGGAAGGATATAGTCGCGTCCGAAAGTGGTTCGTTTCAGCTTATAGGCGGCGTTCACCACGTCGGGAACCGGTTCCTTGGCAAGGTCGGCGATGGCGTAGACGGCGGCCCGCTTCATCTCCTCGTTGATCGCCTTGGCGTGCGTATCCAAGGCGCCGCGGAAGATATAAGGGAATCCCAGCACGTTGTTGATCTGGTTCGGATAATCGGAACGTCCGGTAGCGAAGATGATATCATCCCGCGAGGCCATAGCGTCGGCGTAGGAGATCTCCGGGTTCGGGTTCGCCAAGGCGAATACGATCGGGTCGGCGTTCATGCTACGTACCATCTCCTTGGTCAATACGTTCGCCACGGAGAGGCCCAAGAATACGTCGGCTCCCACCACGGCCTCCTGCAAGGTCTTGATCGGACGGTCGGTAGCGAACTCCCGCTTGGCGGCGTTCAAGTCCGGGCGGCTGGTAGAGATAACGCCCTTGCTGTCGCACATGACGATATTCTCCTTGCGCGCTCCCAGCATCACGTACAGTTTCGTACATGAGATAGAGGCGGCTCCGGCGCCGTTCACCACGATCTTCACGTCCTCGATCTTCTTGCCAGCGATCTCCAAGGCGTTGATCAGCCCGGCGCCGGAGATGATTGCCGTACCATGCTGGTCATCGTGCATGACGGGGATATCCAGCTCGTTCTTCAAGCGAGTCTCGATCTCGAAACACTCCGGTGCCTTGATATCCTCCAAGTTGATTCCTCCGAACGTGGGCGAGATCGCCTTCACGGTCTGGATAAACTTCTCCGGATCTTTCTCGTTCACCTCGATATCGAATACGTCGATGCCTGCGAATATCTTGAATAGCAATCCCTTGCCTTCCATCACCGGCTTACCGGCCAAAGGGCCTATATCGCCCAGCCCGAGTACGGCGGTACCGTTGGAGATTACGGCTACCAAATTACCTTTCGCCGTATATTCGTACGCGTCCAGCGGATTCTTCTCGATTTCCAGACACGGCTCGGCTACGCCCGGCGAATAAGCTAGGGATAAATCCGTTTGCGTGCTATGAGGCTTTGTCGGGATAACCTCGATCTTACCCGGTTTGCCCTCGGCATGGTACCGAAGGGCCTCCTCTTTTGTAATCTTTGCCATAGGTATGTTTATTAATTATGTTGTTCCTATTTAAAACCACCGCAAAAGTAACAAATTATTATGAGTTGGCTAGGTTTTGCTTACAAATAGTTTTTTCAAGAAAGTGCGAATAGTAATCCGGTTTTAACTTGTGAGAGTGGAACTCTATTGTTATATTTGAAGATTTAATAATCAGGGCCTCCATCCAAGAGAGACCTATAAATCTATTTATCATGGCAATACTAGTAAAACCCGTGCAACGAATAAACCCTTTGGACAAGGAAGCGCCTAAGAAATGGTATGTAACTCAAGTAACTACCGCCCAAGCGGACGAGACCGAGGTAGCGATGGAACTCGCCGACGAGACTACGTTGAACCCTTCCGAGGCGATGATGGCCATCCGCCAGCTTCGTAAGATCTTGCTTCGCAGGCTGCTGGGAGGAGAGAGCGTGAAACTGGGTAACTGGGGTAGTTTCAGCGTTACGCTTTCCAGTTTGGGGGTACCTACCAAGGAGGAGGTCAACGCCAAGAATATCAAAAGTGTGAACCTTAACTTCCAGCCTGACGAGGCTTTCAAGACGGATCTTCAGAAGGCTACTTTCGCTTGGGTGGACAAGCTGGCGGAAGGACGACCGGGTGGCTCCGGCGGCTCCGACTCGGAATCTCCGGACGAGATATAGGCTAGGATGATAGCCGCGGGCCGGTATCCGGGCAGGTACTCACGTGTACCCGCCCAGATACCGGCTTTTTGTTGCTCGGATACAAGCGGGTACCCGTACGGTTACGCTCTTGCACTTACGTATCCGCGTCCTTGTATCTACGTATCTGCATCTTCGTATCCGTACGGATACACGGATGCAGATACGTAGATACAAGAATGTAGCCGTACGGATACGAGTAAGGAAGATGCCGGGTAGATAAATAATCGTGGAAGAGGTGTAGGCGTTGTCCCTGCGGGACTCTGGTTAATTATGAGATCAAAGATAATAATATTTATTAAATAGCTGGTGAAAATCAATAATAGTCTTAAGAAAAAAAACAATAGTGTTAATGAGCGGAGTGAAATAAAACCATTTACCACCAGAGTCCCGCAGGTACTCGTAAACTTAAAGAACCATGAAACACCTACTTTATATATTTTTAGTTTTAGCAACCTTGCTTACGGGGTTGTACTTGCTACCTAAGCATACTCCCTTATTTGAGTATTATAGGCTGAGGCCTGTTTTTGAGGTAGCTACTATCGTATTTTTAATCGGTGTCTTATGCTTGTATGGGCGGGAGAAGAGGCAAGTCAAGATGATCTTCTCCCGTCTGTCTCAAAAGAATTTCTTCTTGGATTTGGCCATACAGTGTGGAGGCATATACATCTGGGAGTTTAAGGACGAGGAGTTCTTTTTCGAGTATCCTGTCGGTGACCAGTCACCACGGATCGAGTTGGAAGAGATGTGGAGGCTGATACATCCCGATGATCTCACTGCTTTCAAATTACTTTGGCAATCCTTATGGAAGGCGGACAAGGAGGTATTCCAATGCCGTGCCCGCTTCGCCGGATCTGATTATAAATGGTGGGAATTCCGCTTTAGCGCCATGCCTGCGTTAGATAATGCGGAGAGAGGCAAAGACGTGAGCGGTATACTTATCAATATCAATGACATGAAGAAACGAGAAAAAGAGCTTATCCTCATGAGGGGATATGAGCAAAAGTTCTTGGCGAACATGAGCCATGAGATACGTACGCCGCTGAACTCTATCGTAGGCTTCTCGAACCTGCTGGCCTCGGAGAAGGACTTAGACGAGGCCGACAAGCAGCTGTTTGCCAAGACGATCAATCAGAGTTGCGATCTGTTGTTGGTGCTCATCAATGATATTTTGGAGGTTTCGAGACTTCAATCGGGACAAATGAAATTCGAGAAAGAGAGCTGCTCCGTCAAGGAGTTGGTAGACGATCTTTACCTCGCCCATCAGTTATTGGTCCCCGCCCACCTACGATTCTCGAAAGAGGCGGAGGGGGATTTGTTTATCTATACGGATAAAAAGAGACTTTCTCAAGTTATAACCAATTTCTTGACAAACGCTTGTAAATTCACGAATAGCGGATATATAAAGTTGGGATTTAAGCATCTGAGGGGGACGGATGAGGCGGCGATTTTTGTCGAGGATTCCGGGATCGGTCTATCGGAGGAGCAACAAGAGAAGGTGTTCAGCCGTTTTTTCAAGCAAGATGAATTCAGCCAAGGGGCCGGTCTGGGGTTGTCTATCTGCCAAGGAATCGTACAAAACTTGGGGGGACGGATAGCGCTGAGTTCTAAGCAGGGAGAAGGAAGCCGCTTCTCGGTCGTGCTGCCGGTATATAAGGGGGGATACGCTTGATCATTCGTCTTTTTCATTCTACCAAAATCTGATATCTGAAGGGAAAGAAGTACATTTGCCGGATCAAAATAGAAGAAGATAAATGGCATTGAAACTTATCCATACGGCCGACTGGCATCTGGGCCAGACCTTTTTCGGCTACGACCGGGAGGCGGAGCACGACGCTTTCCTCGGTTTTCTGACAAATCTTTTGGTGGAGCGGCAGACGGATGTCCTGTTGATCGCCGGCGACGTGTTCGACGTGACGAACCCTTCCGCCGGGGCGCAACGTCGTTTCTATCGTTTCCTGAAAGAGGCGAATCGCCGGAATCCGGGCTTGCAGATCGTGATCATCGCCGGCAATCATGACTCCGCGATCCGTCTGGAAGCCCCGAATCCCTTGCTGGAGGAATTGAATACCTCGATTGTAGGTATCGTGGGGAGGACGGATTCCGGGGAGATCGATCTCGGATCGCTCGTTGTCCCCTTGAGGAACCGGGCGGGAGAACGGGAGGCGCTTTGTCTAGCAGTGCCTTTCCTCCGCCAAGGGGATTACCCGGCGGCGTCCGAGGGAGAGCCCGACTCGTATGTGGCGGGCATCGGCCGGATGTACCAGCGGCTCTACGCTTATGCGGATGCCCGGAGGAACCCCGGCGAGGCGATCGTAGCCTTGGGCCACCTCCACGCCACCGGAGCCGAACTATCGGACGACGACCGGAGCGAGCGTGCCATCATGGGAGGGCTGGAGTCCGTATCTGCGGATACCTTCGACGCCGGGATCGCTTATACGGCGCTAGGGCATATCCATAAAGCGCAACGGATTGGCGGGCGCGAGGCGGTACGTTACGCCGGAAGCCCGCTTCCCATGTCGTTCTCGGAGAAGAATTACCGGCATCAAGTGATAGCCGTAGCGGTCGAGGAGGGGAAGGTCGCTGGTACCGAGGCGATCGAGATCCCAAGAGTTGCGGACTTGATGCGTATACCGGATAGCCCGTTACCCCCGGAGGAGGTCTTGCGATGCCTCGCCGGGCTTCCGGAGCCGGAGGTGGTCAGCGAGGATGAGAGCCGCTGGCCTTACGTGGAGATACGGGTCCTGCTGACGGAGCCGGACCCTACGTTCCGCCATCGGGTAGAGGAGGCGTTGGTCGGGAAGGCAGTCCGCCTCACCTCCATCGTTCCTTCGTATCCCCGGCGGGAAGGAGAGGCAGAGGAGCGGGCCTTGTCGTATAATGATTTGCAAAAGATAGCCCCGCTGGATATGCTGAGACATACGTTTGCCGTGAAATACGGAGGCGAGTTGCCCGAGGAGATAGAGACATTGTTTAATGAGGTGATGAGGGAGGTTTCTTTATGAGAGTGCTGGCGATCAGAGGACGCAATCTGGCGTCGCTGGAAGGAGAGTTTTCCATTGATTTTACGGAAGAGCCTTTGGCTTCGGCGGGTATCTTCGCTATATCCGGGCCTACCGGGGCGGGAAAATCCACGTTGCTGGATGCCATGTGCCTCGCCCTTTTCTCCCGTACGCCGCGAACGGAGCTGGCGAAGGAGAATAACGTGCGGCTGAGGGACGTGCAAGAGGATGTGTTGCCGCAAAGCGACCCCCGCTTCCTCTTGCGCCGTGGGACGGCCTCGGGCTACGCCGAGGTGGATTTCGTGGCGCTGAACGGGTGCCGGTATCGCGCCCGCTGGTCCGTATCCCGGGCCCGGGAGAAGGAGAGCGGACGTTTGCAGGCCGCCCGCCTTACATTATATAATATAGATGCCGGGAAAGAGGAGCCGGGAACCAACAAGGACCTGCAAGCCCGTATCATCGAGCTGATCGGCCTGACTTTCGATCAGTTCACCCGCTCGGTGCTCTTGGCCCAGAACGATTTCTCTACCTTCCTGAAAGCGGAGCAGGGCGAGAAGGCCTCCTTGTTGGAGAAACTGACCGGTACGGAGCAATACTCGGAGATCTCCCGCCGGATCTTCGCCAAGAACGCCGAGGCGAAGGAGGCCTACGAGCGGCTATGCGCCCGCGTACAAGGCATAGAGCTTCTATCGGAGGAGGAGGTGGAAGCCTCCCAAACCCGCCTTTCGGTCTTGGAGGGGGAGCTGGCCCGTCTGGAGAAGGCGAGGGTCGAGCGGCAAAGCTTACGGGAGGCCGTGAAAGCGGCCGAGGTCCAGATCGCCTCGAAGGAAAAACAGCGGGAGGAGAACGCTCGTTTCTTGGAACGGGCGTTGGCATCGCTGGAAACCGTAAGGAAGGAGTATGAGCAAGGAGAGGTGCGATTGGCGAGGACGGATGAGGAATCTAAGCGTCTGCGACTGGAATTGCAACAGGCCCGGAAACTGGACGTGCAACTGGAATCTGCCTTGAAAGCCCGCTCCGAGGCCGATGAACGGATGAAAGACTTCTCCCGGCGGAAGCAGGAGGCGGAAGAGAAACTCAGGAAGGTGGAAGAGCGGCAGAAGAAAGCCTCGGAGGAATGGGACAAGCTGACGTCGTGGCGTGAACGTTACCGGAGCAAGGAGGGGATCGCCGAGCAACTGTCGGCCTTGTTGATTCATCTGGATACCTGCCTTACGGCTCGCCGGGCAGTCGAGCGGTCGGACAAGGCCTTGCTAGCCATCCGACAGAAAATCCAGCGGTTGGAGGTTCGGAGGCAATCCTTGCGGCGGGAGGCGGAGACGCACGCCAAGGAACAGGTAAAGATTGAGGAAGAGCGGAAGTCCGTAGCGCTTGCCCTCAAGGAATTGGAACCGGAGGCTTTGGATCGATCGATCGAGACCTGCCGTACGGAACGGGAGCGTTTATTGTTGGAGCAAGCCCAGTTCGTGACGACTGGCGATATCAAAAGCCTGCGGGACAAGCTGACCGCCGGAACGCCTTGCCCGGTCTGCGGAAGCCTTGAGCATCCTTTCGCCTCTCACGAGGCGCATGAGCGTCTGTTGGCCTTGGCGGATCACATCTCGGAAGCTACCCTGCGCCTCAAGCGGCTTCTCGACCGGAAAGAACGGCAGGAGGCCTGCGGGAAACAACTCGCCGCCCTGCAACAGAAAGAACTGGAGCTGCATAAACAACTCGCCGCGGACGAGAACGCACGGACGGAATTAAGGAATCAGCTACAATCCCTGTCCGAGCAAATCGACCGGGAAGAATTGGATAAGCGGGAGCAGCAGGAGAAGCTGTCCCAATCCCTATCCGCCGCCAACGCCCTGTTCGGGAACGACGCATGGCAGACGGGCTGGAACAAGGAGCCGGAAAGCTTCCGGGAGACCTTGACGGATTTCGCCCGGCAGTGGCAAGCCAACGGGGAACGCTTGCGGGAATTGGAACGGGAGCGGAGCGCCTATAAAGCGGAACGGGAGTCGTACGAGGCTTTCCTCCCTCCCTTGCGCAAGCAGTACGAGGACGCCGCGAAAGCCTACGACGAGAAGAATCAATCCTATACCCGTTTGCGCTCGGAACGGAATCTCCTGCTGGGAGGCCAGCCCGCCGACCAGGTGGAACGTACCTTCCACGAACGGGTGGAAGCCTTGAAGAGCCATTTGAAGGAGCTGCAAGAGAGTACGACGAAGCACGCCGGCGAGGTGGAGCAATACCGGGGGATTACGGAACAGATCAAGAAGGATCTGGTGGAGACTTCCGGCCTTCTTTCCGCACGCCGGCAAGAACTGGATAACTGGTTGGCCGCCTACCAAGAGACCTACGAAGGCAAGACGCTGGAGGAATCCCTGTCGGAAATGACGGCCCAAAAGTCTGAATGTAGTTTCCGTCTGCGTACGCACGAGGAGAATAAGCGGAAGATAGCCGGCTTCCAGCAAGAGCTCTCGGAGCGGAGGGCGATGAGCGAGCGTTGGGCGAAGCTGAATGAATTGGCAGGCTCGGCGGATGGCGCCAAGTTCCGTAGGATCGCCCAAGGCTACACCTTGGATGTCTTGTTGAGTTACGCAAATGTGCAATTGCGGCAACTATCCCAGCGTTACCGGTTGGAGCGTGTGCCGGATACCTTGGCTTTGCAGGTGATCGACCAAGATATGTGCGACGAGATCCGTACCGTGCATAGCCTTTCCGGAGGGGAATCTTTCTTGGTCTCGCTGGCCTTGGCGCTAGGCTTGTCCTCTCTCTCCTCGAACCGGATGAAGGTAGAGAGCCTGTTTATCGATGAGGGCTTCGGCTCTTTGGATGCGGAGACGTTGCGGCTCGCTATGGATGCCTTGGAGAGCCTGCGTACGCAAGGGCGCAAGATCTGCGTTATCTCGCACGTACAGGAAATGACGGAACGTATTCCCGTGCAGATCCGGGTGAACCGGGCGGGAAACGGACGGAGTTATCTGGAAGTCATATAGCTTTACCAGCCATTGTGATGGATCTGTTGGACGTTGTATTTGTTTTTGGGAGTCTCTTTCTGCATGGGGTATCCCACAGGTATGACGTTCAACGGCATGATATGATCCGGTAGCCGAAGCTCTTTCCGGACGATCTCAATCCGGTCCGGATAGGGGTAAACAGCCGTCCATACAGCTCCCAATCCCATGGATTCGGCGGCAAGTAACAGGTTTTGCGAGGCGGCGGAACAATCCAGAAACCAAGCGTTGGAGGATTTGATCGTATCGCCGCAAACGACGATCGCTTGCCTTGTCTCTTTCAGCATCCGGGCGAAGGGAAGGCCTTCGGCCATCGTATCCAAGGCTTTCCGGTCGGTTACGATAATGAATTCCCAGGGTCGCCTGTCACGGGAGGAAGGGGCGGCCATTCCGGCTCGTATCAGTTTGTCTATCTTTTCCTTTTCTACCGGGCGATCCTTATACTTACGTACGCTTTTGCGATTGAGTATCGTTTCCAAGGTCTGGTTTTCCGGTTCCTGCCGCTGGTTCCCCGTAGAGGAGCAGGCCATGAGGAAAACGGTGATCAAGAAGAAAAGACAGATTCTCATAAAGACGGGTTTATATGGTTTATAACGGATTATTTACTTAATATCAACGTAGAAGGCATCTTCTGCAAGGCTTCTTTCCGGTGCTCGGAGACATCGTTCCATGTCTTATAACTGATCAGCATGAAGTTGAAGCCGTTGAAAGACTGGGGCGTAAGGTCTTTCTCTCGTAGAAGCGTGGTCTGCTTCACGTCTTCCGTGAATCGCAGGATTCCTTCCTTGATCACCTCGTTCCCCGGGGTCGTGCTGCTGGATTTATCAAGTACGCTGGCCGAGCCGTGTGTAGACTTCAATAAGGTCTGGGCGTATCCCAACAGGAATAAATCCTCCTCGGAGTCGATGACCACGATTACGTTCGATGCCTTGACGAAATTCCGGTTCACGAATACACCTACCGGGCAATTGCTTTGCTCGATAAACATCTTCGTCTTGTCTTTCAATAAGGCACCCGGATAAAACCAGGATTCCGGAGCCTTGAAGCGTTTGAAATAACGGTTGTAGAACGAGGCCCGATAATGGCTTGCCGCTATATCGTCCGGTGTGTTGCTCATCGATATCCCGGAACCGACCAGAAGGAAATCGTACCCCTCATTGTTTACGATGCTACAAATATCCACTCCGGCGTTGTTCGATACCTCGTAGCGGGTCTGTATCTGAATGCCCAGCTTCTTGGCCCCGTAAAGGATCGGGCCGAAGCTGACTTCCTCGAAATTATCCGTGTGTAGCGGGTTTACATCCGAGCCAACCGTCAAATGCAGTGCCGTCAGCTCCAGTTTGTTTTTGCCTTGGGCGAACATCTGGTAGGCTACGTCCAGCATGATCTGTCCATTTCCGGCTCGTCCGAAGGACAACAGTACCTTGAATATCCCCTCCAATGGCATTCTCTCTTTTTGCTCCATCAGCTTGTCATGCGCTCGGTAACAGAATTTGATGAATGAGACCAACGGTGTTGTCATAAAGGTGGTGACCAGCGTCATTAGCACTAAGATCACGAATACGGAAGGCGTCAATATCCCCATCTCGTACCCGATCGTCAATACGACCAGCTCCATCAACCCGCGGGTATTCATGAGCGCCCCTATGTATAGGCTATCCTTCCAGCTCTCACCCACGAATCGGGCGGAGAACATCGCTCCCCCAAACTTTCCCGCGATGGCCACGACTATGAAGATAAGGCATAGCCACCATAACTCAGGCTTGTTTAGAAGACCTATTTCCGTACGTAATCCGGTAGATACGAAGAATAAGGGAAGAAATAGAGCAAGGGATACATCCTCTACTTTCTCGGTCATGATCTTGCGGAATTTGACATTTCCCGGCATCACCACCCCTGCGATAAAAGCGCCGAACAAGGCATGCAATCCCAATATCTCAGTCAGATAAGCCGAGGTGATCAATAGCAAGAAGATGAAAGCTACTAGCCCCTTGTCGATTACCTCCTTGTTGTGGTAAATATGTCCGATCATCCGCAGGAATGGCCGCACCGCCAAAAACATAAACACTATGTAAAGGACTGAGAATAAAATGTTGTAAACGGCACTTAGCATCGAACCCGCTTGTGCGATCGCTATGACAACCGCTAGCAAGCACCATGCGGTGATATCCCCATTCGCTGCGCTTGCCAACGAGATGGTACCCAAATGTGTCTTGGTAAGTCCTTTCTCTTGGATAATACGTGCCAATACGGGAAAGGCGGTAATACTCATGGCGATACCTATAAACAAGGCGAAAGAGAGGAAAGGCGTACTCTTATCCGCATATTTGTCGTACACGAAATAGGCGGTCAACATACCGAAAAAGAAGGGGACGATCGTACTGGTATGACTGATTAAGATCGTCTCTTTCAGCTTTTTCCTTACCTCGGAGATATTAAGTTCCATCCCGATAGCGAACATAAAGAGTATAAGTCCGAATTGACTCAGCATATTTATATTCACCAACGATTCCACAGGGAAAAGGAAGGCGGAAGCCTCCGGGAATAAATTGCCTAATACGGACGGCCCTAGCACGATTCCGGCAACGATCTCGCCGATGACGGTGGGTTGCCCGATCTTCTGGAATAACCAACCGAACAAACGGCACGTAAGCAATATCGTGATGATTTGTAAAAGCAGAATTCCTATGGAAGACTCGATATTATGTACTAATAATTGAGTAAATATGGTAAATCCCTCTTCTAAATTACTAGGTGCGTTTTGGATGGACGCAATCGAATTTTCCAGTTGCTGACTTTCCCCTTCTTTGGCGATAAAGTACATCAGCGAACCGAAAATGAGGATCATCATTAGGTAAAAGGCTATACTTTTTGTTCCTTTGCTCATCTTTGTACGGTTTACCGCGAATATAAGAAATATCCTAATATTATCAATGGGTATGTTTTTTTCTTTTATCTTTGCCGAGAACCAAATTATAATAAATCATGGAGTCTCTAAATCTGATAAAAAATGACCCGTGGCTGGCCCCTTATGAGGCGGCTATAGAAGGCCGGTATCAATACGTGATTGATAAAGAAAAGAGCCTGACGAATAATGGTAAACTAACCTTATCCGAGATGGCTTCCGGATATCTTTATTTTGGGTTACACAAAACCACGAAAGGCTGGGTGTTCCGTGAATGGGCGCCGAATGCTACCGCTATTTATTTGATTGGAACATTCAACGGATGGCAGAAAGATAATAAATACAAGCTTAAACGTAAGGCGAATGGCGTATGGGAGATCGCTTTGACCGATGCGCAGATGTGTCATGAGGACTTGTTTAAGTTGCTGGTCGAGTGGGACGGCGGTAGCGGAGAACGTATTCCCGCATGGACTCGCCGGGTGGTGCAAGATGAGCAATCTAAGATATTCAGCGCTCAAGTATGGAACCCGGAGAAACCTTATAAATTCAAGAATAAACGATTCAAACCTAAGAAGTCTCCCCTTTTGATCTACGAGTGCCATATCGGTATGAGCACCAACGAGGAGAAGGTGGGGACGTATAATGAATTCCGTCAAAATATATTACCTCGTGTAGCGAAGGATGGTTATAACGCCATTCAGATCATGGCTATACAAGAACATCCCTATTATGGATCGTTCGGCTATCACGTAAGTAGCTTCTTCGCCGCCTCTTCCCGTTTCGGTACGCCGGACGAGTTGAAACAACTGATCGATGAGGCGCACGGGATGGGTCTCGCCGTGATCATGGACATCGTACATAGCCACGCCGTAAAGAACGAGGTGGAGGGATTAGGCCGCTTTGACGGTTCGTATGACCAATATTTCCTGAGTGGCGAACGCCGTGAGCATCCGGCATGGGATTCCCTGTGCTTCAATTATGGAAAGAACGAGGTGCTTCATTTCTTATTGTCGAATTGTAAGTTCTGGCTGGAGGAGTATAAGTTCGATGGTTTCCGTTTCGATGGCGTGACCTCCATGCTTTATTACAGCCATGGCTTGGGCGAGGCTTTCTGTAATTATGGCGATTATTTTAATGGCCATCAAGATGGCGACGCTATCGCTTATTTAACCTTGGCCAATAAATTGATCCATGAGGTGAACCCGGGTGCTATAACGATCGCTGAGGAGGTGAGTGGCATGCCGGGTTTGGCTGCCAAGGTCGAAGATGGTGGTTATGGCTTTGATTATCGCATGGCTATGAACATTCCGGATTATTGGATCAAGACGATCAAGGAAAAGAAGGATGAGGATTGGCATCCGTCTTCGATCTGGTGGGAGACGACGAACCGTCGTGCCGATGAGAAGACGATCAGTTATGCCGAGAGCCACGATCAAGCCTTGGTGGGTGATAAGACGATCATCTTCCGCTTGATCGACGCCGATATGTATTGGCATATGCAAAAAGATGACCATAATTTCATGGTAGATAGAGGTATCGCCTTGCATAAGATGATCCGTTTGGTTACGGCTTCTACCATTAATGGCGGTTATCTGAACTTCATGGGAAATGAGTTTGGGCATCCGGAATGGATCGACTTCCCAAGGGAGGGCAATGGATGGTCTTATAAATACGCTCGCCGCCAATGGAATTTGGTGGACAACTTGGATTTGAAGTACCATTTCTTGGGCGATTTCGACCGTGAGATGTTGGAATTGATCGGGGATGTGAAGAATTTCCAAGATACCCCTATCCAGAAGGTTTGGGATAATGATGGCGATCAGATATTGGCTTATATGCGTAAAGACTTGGTTTTTGTGTTCAACTTTAGCCCGACGAAATCGTTCACGGATTACGGTTTCTTAGTTCCGAAGGGAGAATATGAGGTCGTATTGAACACCGACGCTACCCGTTTCGGGGGGTTTGGCTTGGCTGATGATACCATAAGGCATTTCACGCAATTTGATCCGTTATATAAGAAAGAAAAGAAAGAATGGCTGAAACTTTATATCCCGGCACGTAGCGCCGTCGTATTAAGGAAAGTGAAGGTCAAAAAGTAAAACTCTATACACAAAACACGTTATGTTATATCCATTTACATTTAAGCCGATCCTCAAGAAGGTGATTTGGGGCGGTTCTGATATCTGCCCGTTTAAGGGCATTACTCCGGTTGAGAATGGTGTAGGCGAGAGCTGGGAGCTTTCTCATGTTGAGGGAAATTATTCTATTGTCGACAATGGTGAGCTGGAAGGTAAGTCTTTGGATGAGTTGATCCGCTCTTATGGCAAGGAATTGCTGGGAAAGAAGGTGATGGAGAGATTCGGGACGACTTTCCCGTTGCTAATCAAGTTTATCGATGCCCGTGATAATTTATCTATTCAAGTTCACCCGGACGATGAGCTGGCGAAAAAGCGCCACAACTCTTTCGGTAAGACGGAGATGTGGTATGTGATCAAGGCAGAGAAAGGCGCTGGCTTGTATTCCGGTTTCTCTGAGCAAATCGACGCAGAGGAATACGTGAAACGGGTGGAGAACAATACGATCATGGATGTGCTTCAACGTTACGACGTAAATGAAGGCGATGTATTCTTCTTGCCGGCGGGACGTGTGCATGCGATCGGAGCGGGTTGTTTTATCGCCGAGATCCAGCAGACCAGTAATATCACGTATCGTATTTACGATTACAACCGTAAAGATGTGAACGGTAATGGCCGTGAGCTGCATACGGAATTGGCGAAAGACGCTATCGATTATACGTTGTATCCGGATTACCGTACTCACTACAAAGGTCATACGAATGCCACGGTAGAGTTGGCGGACTGTAAATATTTCACGACAAACCTTTTGGATCTGGATACGATTATGGTTCGTAATTTCTCGGAACTGGATTCTTTTGTCGTTTACATCTGTATGGCAGGCAAGGCTTCCATCCGTGATAATAAAGGAAACGAGATCTTTGTTCACCAAGGTCAAACTGTCTTGATCCCTGCGGATACGGAGGTAATAACCATTTCTCCGGCTCCGGGCGCTAAGTTCATGGAGACTTATATCGGTCAATAAGATCAGCTCACTAAAATAATAATGAAGGCGGGAACATGCTGTTTCCGCCTTTTTTATTATCTTTTTCGGCAAACGCAGTCCACCAGATGATCGTTGATAAATCCCGAAGCCTGTAGGTGGGCGTAACAAATTGTAGGTCCGAAGAATTTGAATCCTCGTTTCTTCATATCCTTGCTCATGGCTTCGGATTCGGGAGATGATACCGGAATCTCACTCAATGACTGAAAGGTGTTGATAATCGGTTTTTGGTTAGGAAAGAATGATAGAGTGTAATTATAAAAGCTACCGAACTCTTTCTGTATGGAGAGAAACTGCCTTGCGTTTGTGATTGTCGATTTAATTTTCTGACGGTTTTTCACAATTCCCTCAAACTGCATCAACCGTTCAACATCTTCATCGGTCATTTGCGCCACTCTTTCGATATCAAAATCACAAAATGCCTTGCGATATCCCTCACGCTTCCTAAGGATAGTTATCCAACTTAACCCGGCTTGAGAACTTTCCAGCACAAGAAACTCGAACAGTGTTTTATCGTCAGTCACCAACTTTCCCCACTCTTGATCATGGTATCTCATATACAACTCGTCAGTTCCGCACCAACCACAACGCCCGTTTATTATATCTTGCATAATTATGATATTTCTGTTTTCTTCGGATAGGGATAAAAAGACAATCCGTTATACATAAATCGATAAGTAGGGACATCAACGCCGAGCTTCTCCGCTTGACGAATTACATATCCTGTCAATGTTTCCAACTCTGTTTTTTTCCCGGCGAGAAAATCACTATGCATGGAAGTCGTGGAGCCGGTCGGCATCATCTTTTGCGTCTCGATGGAAGTATAGACGATGTCATCGGGTAAACGGACTCCCATAGCCTCCGCTACGCTTTTTAATTCCGTACCCAAAGCGATGAACAGGTCGATATGTTGGGCTAGTACTTCATCAATGGGCTGGTTGAAGAAACTCGTAGCCGTAGCCGCCGTAGAAATCATGAAGAATTTCTTCCAGATGCGTAGGTCTATATCCGCTGGATTAAAAGCGTTTAACCGGGCATACATAAGTAATTTAAGCAACTCGGTTTGCTTATCTTTGTTTGCATCTTTGTTGCCGAAGAAAATACGTTCTTTCAAGGAGAATTTCAAGATAACACCCGGCTCTGTCAAGCGGGAACCGATGTAAACACATCCTTTCCAGACCTCTTGTTCGGGTAGTATATTATGGATTCGTTCTTCGATATCCAATCCGTTTAGCAAGGGGATGATAACGGTCTCAGGTCCGATAACAGGCTTTAGCTGCTGGATGTTTTCTTCTAGATCGTAACTTTTTGTACAACAGAAAAGGTAGTCTACCGGCCCTATCTCGGCGGGATTATCGGTGGCTAGTGCCGGAGCCGTATGGATTGTCCGGATGCCTAGTTGCATTTGTAAACCGTTTTCACGGATAGCCTTTAGATTTTCTCCACGGGCGATAAAAAAGATATCTGCTTTTATTGTTCCTTGATAGCGGGCGGCGACCATACCTCCGTAATAACCACCCACCGCACCGATACCAGAAAACGCTATTCTTAATTTAGCCATACTATTATATTCCTTTTATTTGCAAATATGAGAAAAAAAAGGCTCTCATTTATATCAGTTTCAGTTCTTTTAGTAAATCCGGAATGGATTGTTCGAAGTTCACGCCAAAGCGATAATCCGTTTGCGCCTTGAATGTTCGAAGAATACTTTCTGTCGTGAAGCGAACGGCTATTTCCGCAGATCTCTCCAAGTTGAAATTATTTAACAAACCGGACAGTAAAGCACTTGCGAAAACATCTCCCGTACCATGATAATAACCGGGTATTTTCTCTGTTAAAACATACTCTGTCGCATTTCGTTCCATATCGAAAGTGGCGGCTCCCAGTTCTTTCTCGTCGAAATAGACACCGGTCAAGACAACTTGCTTAGGGCCTAGCTGACTTAGTTTATGTAAAATACCATCGATATAAGCTTTGGTATAGGGACCTGCTTGGTAGGGTTCGCCCAACAATAATGCGGCCTCCGTCAGGTTCGGTACGATAATGTCCGCTTTTTCACAAAGGGATCTCATTCCTTTGGCGAATTTAGGGGTGAATATCTTGTATAGTTCTCCGTTATCGCCCATGACAGGATCAACTAGAATCAGGTTATCTTCCCGCTTGAAAAGGGAGAAGAACTCTTTTACGATATCTAATTGCTCGAAAGATCCAAGAAAGCCGCTGTAGACGGCGTCGAAACGGATATCCAATTCTTTCCAATGCTTCATGAACGGACGCATATCTTCCGTCAAGTCTCTATAAGTATAGCCGAGAATACCTCCTGTGTGTGTAGAAAGTATGGCCGTAGGTAAGGCGCTTGTCTCTATTCCTGCCGCCGAGAGGATCGGGAGGGCAACTGTCAATGAACATTTGCCAAATCCCGATAGGTCATGAATGGCGGCTACTCTTTTTTGTTGTTCCTTATTCATCTTGAATCGATTAAAATGTGATAGGAAAACAAGAGCGGATCGGGAAAGGTTTATTTTACTTTCCTAGAAATAGTTCCATGTCTTCGTCCACGCTACCTATTCCGGCGATCCCGAAATTATCGACCAATACTTTGGCTACATTCGGCGACAAGAACGCTGGCAATGTCGGTCCTAAGTGAATGTTTTTTACGCCTAGGTAGAGTAGGGCGAGTAATACGATTACCGCTTTTTGCTCGTACCATGCGATATTGTATGCGATAGGTAATTCATTGACATCATCCAGCCCGAAGATCTCTTTTAACTTGAGGGCGATCATCACCAATGAGTAACTGTCATTACATTGTCCGGCATCTAATACCCGTGGAATACCTCTGATCTCCCCCAAAGGCAGTTTGTTGTAACGATATTTGGCACAACCGGCGGTTAATATGACGGTATCTTTCGGTAATTTCTCGGCGAATTCGGTATAGTAGCTACGGCTCTTCATTCTTCCGTCGCAACCTGCCATGACAAAGAATTTACGTATCGCTCCTGATTTTACGGCATCGATAACCTTGTCGGCTAATTGGAATACCTGCTCATGAGCGAATCCACCGATGATTTCTCCGTGTTCGATTTCCGTTGGAGGGGCGCATTTCTTTGCGTGTTCGATTAACGCAGAGAAATCCTTAGAGCCTCCGGGCTTACGATCGGCGATATGTGGGAATCCTTCGAACCCGGTAGAGCCGGTCGTATAGACCCGATCGGCATAAGTGGCGGAAGAACGGGGAGGGACAAGGCAGTTGGTCGTAAACAGGATAACTCCGTTGAATGTCTCGAAATCAGATGTTTGTTTCCACCATGCGCTACCGTAGTTTCCTACAAAATGCTTATACTTCTTGAAAGCCGGGTAATAATGTGCAGGAAGCATCTCGCCATGTGTATAGACATCTATGCCTGTACCTTCGGTTTGTTCCAGCAAGTCTTGAATGTCTCTCAAGTCGTGTCCACTGATAAGTATACCCGGGTTCTTTCCTACGCCGATATTCACTTTCGTAATTTCCGGGTTGCCATAGGTGGAAGTATTCGCTTTATCTAATAAGGCCATGGCTTTTACTCCGTATTCGCCGCAGGTGAGTACCCATCGGGTTAAATCGGCGACGGTCAGGTCCGATTGAGTCGTTGCGACCAAGGCGTCTTGGATAAAGGCATAGAGGCTGGTATCCTCGAAGCCTAGATTGTAAGCGTGTTCCACGTAGGCAGCCATACCTTTTACCCCATAAGTGAGTAATTCTCGTAGAGAGCGGATATCCTTGTTTTCTGTGGCGAGAATACCTACTTCTTTCGATTTGACCTCCATTTCCTCTACTTTGTCCGATTTCCAAGTCAGACAATCGCAGGTTAAGGATGGATGGATTCCCTGTCGATGTAGCTCGTCGAGAAGGTTCTCCCGTAGCTGATAGGCTTCTTTGATCTTTGAGACGAATCTGGATGAATCGAAATTGGCGTTTGTGATGGTCATGAAAAGTCCGTCGACGATAAACTTGTTGGCCGTGGATGATTCCACGCCTCGCTTGCGTAAAGTCGTTGTTAGTTTGGAGATTCCCTTCATTAAGTACATCAGTAAATCTTGTAATCCGGCCACTTCGGCGGTCTTACCACATACACCTTTTAATATACAGCCCTTTCCTTGGGCGGTTTCTTGACATTGATAACAGAACATAGCTTTTATTTTATAAGTTTATCGCGAATGTAGGGGATAGAAGATCGTTTAACCTGTAACAGTTGTTACACTCTTTGATTATTTTCTTTATCTTTATCCGCAAAAGGAAGTTTTATGAATCTGAGTTTGTGTCCTATTTGCGGAAAATTGTCTGAGGAAGAGCAAACCGCTCTTTTCAGTTCGTTGGATTATTCGACAAGGTCGTTTAAGAAAGGTGGCTGGGTAGCTCGTCAGGGAGATGCCTTATCTTCGCTTTATCTATTGAGTAAAGGACGGGTAAAGACAGAGATGATCACCGAAAGCGGGACAATTTTGGAAGTGGAGACTTTATCGGCGCCTACTCCTTTGGCCTCCGCATTTTTGTTTGCGGAAAATAATCGCTTCCCGGTAGATGTTATCGCCTTGGAGGAATGCGAGATCATTTTAATACCTAAGAATGCGGTGATGCGTTTGCTGGCGACAAACGAGCATTTTCTTCAAAGCTATATGGCTTTTAACGCCAACCGGACACAATTTCTTTCTGAACGTCTTCAATTATTATCGATTAAGACCATTAAAGGTAAACTGGCTTACTATATACTTAAACGTATTCAAGGAGATCATTATAAGCAGGATCGTAATCAAACAGAGCTTTCGGAATATTTTGGAGTGGCCCGTCCTTCATTGGCCCGTAGTTTCTCGGAAATGATAGAGGAAGGGGCTATTTCCCGGGAAGGGAAAATAGTTGATATGAATAAGCTGAAAAGCTACGTGCTTTGAAAATCCATCTACGAATGTACTTGTTCTCGAAACAACTTCCTCTCTATATATGTTACTAGAGTAGATGATTTTTCATTCGACATGGTTATGATGATAAATGAATTAAATACAGGCTTGATTGAAGCTTTAAAAGAAAAACTTCCCCCTAAGACAAATTTGGCGAATCTGTTGATGGATACCCTTTATATTGGCAGAGAAGCCATTTATAGGCGCTTACGTGGCGAGGTTCCTTTCACCTTGGAAGAGGCAGCTCTTATCTCAAGGAAATTGGGTGTGTCATTGGATAAAATAGTAGGGGTTAGTTTTAGTGCCAATGCCGTGTTCGACTTGAATGTGGTAGATCACGATGATCCTTTTAATGCTTATTTTACGATCTTGTCTAGATATGTGAAGATCTTTAGGGCCTTTCAGGATGATCCTACTACGGCTTTGGGTACCTCTTCCAATACTATTCCTCAGACCCTTTATTTGAAGCATGACCTTTTGTCAAAGTTTCGTTTATTTAAGTGGATGTATCAGAATAAGCATATCCAATGCAATCATTTTGAGAATCTGAAGATACCGGAAAAACTGGTTGATACCCAAAGAGAATTTGTATCGTTGACACAGTATATCCATTCTACGGATTATATTTGGGATAATATGATCTTCCATCATTTGGTCAATGACATTAAATATTTCTCCGATATCCATCTTATTTCCTGTGAGGATATACAACGTATCAAAGAGGAGTTATTAGTGTTGGTGGATGAATTGGAAGAACTTGCCATGAGAGGAAAGACCGAGGCTGGCAATAGTGTACGAATTTATGTATCGCATATTAACTTTGAGGCTACGTATAGTTATCTGGAAACAAGTTCTTTGCAGTTAAGTATGATACGGGTTTACTCGATAAATTCTATTACGACACAGGATTCTGAGATGTTTAATAGCTTGAAAGACTGGATTCAATCTTTAAAAAAGTTCTCTACCATGATCTCCGAGAGTGGAGAGATGCAACGTATCCAGTTTTTCAATAGACAAAGGGAGATTATAAATACGCTTTAGAGTTTGAACTTGTTTCGATAAATGAAACAACCTAGATCTTCCGATTGCGCGATTCGAAATTTATAGGTGCTTTTTTAGTTTAATTTCGTTTTCTATCTTTTTCTGTCTGTATTTGCTTTAATTAGAAAAGGAACAATTCTCATAGGCTTGCTTTATCGTACAAAACTATCGTTTACATGTTTTACATTTGCCAAATGTATCAAGGAATATTAATAGTTGGAAATAAGGTATAAGGCAATGAAAGATAGTATTGTAAATGAATTGATAACCGCAATGAAAGATAGGCTTCCTCCCGGACAAAATCTTGCTAATTTCTTGACGGATACTTTATGTATCGGGAGAGAGGCGGTGTACCGCAGGCTTCGGGGAGAGGTCGCTTTTACGATTGATGAGGTTGCGCAAATTTCCTATAAGTTGGGGATCTCCATAGATCAGATCATAGGAAATCACTTGCATAATAGAGTGACTTTCGATATGAACTTGCTCCGGTCTGCCAATGCGATAGAAAGTTATTATGAGATTATTGATCGTTACTTACGGATATTTGACTATGTGAAAGGAGATAAGAGTACGGAGGTTTGTACGGCATCGAATGTTTTGCCTTTTACGCTTTATTCCTCTTTTGAATATCTGTCTAAGTTCCGTCTTTGCCGCTGGTTATATCATCATGGACAGATAAAGACTCCAAATTCTCTATATGGGATGGTGGTGGAAGAACGAATTATAAATGTACATAAAAAATTAAGTTATAGCGTAAAGAATTGTCCGAAAACCAGTTTTATCTGGGATATGAATATTTTTGTTTCTTTCGTGAAAGAGGTCCAATACTTTGCTTGCCTGAATTTGATATCGAAAGAGGATGTTCTGTGCTTGAAAGAGGAACTTTATCAATTACTTACTCATATGGAGGCTTTATCTATCACAGGAGAGTTCAGTGAGGGCCATAAGGTGTTTTTCTACTTATCAAGCATTGATTTTGAGGCAACCTATACTTATATAGAGAAGCTGGATTTCCAAATTAGTATGCTACGAGTTTATTCAATCAATTCTATGGACTCCCAAAGTCCGCAGATTTGTAAAATGCAACGAGATTGGATTCAGGCATTGAAACGCCATTCTATCCTAATATCCGAAAGTGGAGAGGCACAACGTATCGATTTTATAAAAAGACAGAGATCGGTTATTGATATATTATAATTATAGATAAGACGAAATATAACGGACCTAATTTCTACATAAATGAATATTATAAGGGATGTTTATTGAGCCTTTAAGCGATCTTTCGTTTAAGGGCTTTTTCGTGGATTCTTATTAATGTGATTTGTTTCGATAATCGGAACTGTTTGATAAGAGTCTTGCGTATAATAGAAAAATAGAGCCTTTTGATCTTGTTTTTCTGGAAACTGTAACGGCCTGAAAAATAATTGCATAATTAGATGTAAACTGTGATTCATATTGTCATTATTGGGTGCATATTTAGTTTATTGTGACTTTTTATATCGTGATATTTGCATTATAACATTAGAGCAATTTTTATGATAGTGGAAGAGTGTAAAATATATAAAGGTTTCGTGGCAGTCTTGTTATTGATAATCCTTTTCTCATGTACGGATGAGACAATGATTAGCGGTAATGTGGAAGGAGCCTATATTTCTATTAGGAATATAGATTCTCAAAATACGACTCATTCGGGTAGCGAAGAGGACTACGACGTGAATACGCTTCGTGTTTTGGCTTTCAATAAGACAACGGGAGCATGCATATCTAATATTCACTATAGTAAGAATCAATGGATAGAAAATATCATCCGGCATCCAATCGTAGCTGGGAATTATGATTTCGTATTTTTGGCGAATGAACCGACGGATAACGTTATAGCCAATAAACTGAACACTCTTTCACGTTATGACGATTTGAATCTTATCGCTTATCCCGCAAGCTCTTTTTCTTCGGAGAAATCGATCCCAATGATGCAGGAAATAAATAACGTAGAGGTTTTACCAAAAGGTAAAGGGGCTAAATTGAGTGATGGGACAACGGTTTCTTTATTACAACTGGCCCTTAATCGTCTGGGAGTTCGAGTAGATGTTGTTTTGGAGGCGGCAGATAATTTCGATGATATTTTTAATGGAGTTATATTTAGTGGTATCCCTAATTTGATCCCATTGACAGCTCAATATAGTGGCTCTACTATTGAGAGGAATGTAACACGTAATTTTACATTGAGAGAAGATGGTGATTATTTCTCCTCTGTTACTCCAAATATTCCCGGAATGAATTGGGCTCGGAAGATCACTCGTATTATTTTGCCCTCTAATGAGTTGGAGAGAAAGAACGATCCGGCAAATGCGGTGGTTTTTACGGTAGATATGGAGGATAGCTATAATCCCTCCTGTGAGTTGAAAATAAACTCAGAGCCGGTTGATTATAACTTACCTAAAAATACGAAGCTAGATCTTACCGGGATCATTAAACAACCCTTGGAGATGAATATACAGGCATCGGATTGGGATTCAATAGCAAATGATTGGAATATATCTGGTAATAGAGTGCTAAATGTGTCACATACAGAGGTCGATATTACCGATTTTAACGGGGCACGAATCTCTTTCTCGTCCAATATGCCGGTTGTGAGGATTTTTGATAAAGTAAAAGTGCTAAGTACAAACACTTATAAGGAAACGAATGAGGTGTTTAACGCTTTGTCGAGTCAAGAGTGGCAGCCGAACGCTGATGAGAGGATTTTGTATGATCCGAGTACTGGAGCGGGCTATATGGATATCTTACTTGATTTGCCAAACTATATTATAGGTAAGGAAACCTATGAGATTACATTGATGGCTGCGGAAGATTTCTCGGGGAAGAACGCTATTCGTAGAACGATAACCGTAAAGGTCAGTCAATATGGAAATCGTTATCCGTTTGATATTAATTCAACGAATCATCTATGGTCTAACCCTTATGTAGGGGCTTTCTATAAGGATGATGAAAGTGGAGAAAGGATAATTAGTGGGAACAAGTGGAGTTATTGGTATCAGTGGCGTGTGGAAGTTCCAACCGAATATCAGGATTTTATAGTGATAAGCTCGACACCTAGCTTTGATCCTAACGTTGGAACAGGTTCTCCGGGAGATCCGGAAGACTATCCGGTTATTCCTAATTCACAGAAAGGTGAGACAGGCAGTTTTGTACAAGGAAGAGGACGTGTTTACTTCCGGATAGGATTGAAGAGCAAGAATCCTAGAAAAGGAGTGCCTAGATATGGTGTCGTAAAGCTTTCTTATACGGAAAATGGGACGACTTACGAAACTGATTTATATGTCCGCCAAGGAGAGGCTCCTGATTATATAATGCGGAGGGGTACAAACGAGGGGCCGGATTTAGGTGTAAAATTTAGTGCGTACAATTTGACAGCTCGGTCATTCTTAAATGATGTTGATACAAAGGATGAATGGAGGCAGATAGATAAAAGCACTGATCAAGTTGATTTTGTTAAGTATCCGACTCAAGCCGGCGCTCATTTTCAATGGGGATTACCGGTAGCATATGCTTCTTTAGCACTTCGTGCGTATCACCCTACCAACGTGAATAATAAGAGTGCTACGTGGGAGTTATCGGAATGGCCGATAAGACGTATTGAGACTCCCACTTTTTGGGATGCTACGAGCGGGGATAAACTGAAAGATTATTACGAGATCTGTCCCCCGGGTTATCATCGTCCAAGCGACGGTCCCTTGGATAGGATTGTGTTGAATAGTTATACCTATAATGATGTATATAAATCCGAGATAAGAATGTCGTTATTCCGTAATCCAATGAAAGGGGATGGAAATTGGGTGACGGCTGAAAAACCGATTGATCCACAGAATAAACCGGAGAAATATATCCCTAAGATTCTGGAAGAGATCAAGTACGGATTCTATGCGGATGGTTTTTTCGACAGGCGTCCTATCGTGGAAAGAGATATGATCGATGGCATAGAAAGAGGTTCGGGGAAGGTCAGTAAGTATAAAGGAGTGTCTTTAGATACGACGGAAGCGGCTTATGGGGGTGTCTTGATATTTAATCCGGACAATAACGCCTCTATTTTCTTTCCGGCCGCAGGCCGAAGATGGCATACGGATGGTAGTTTGGAATATGCGAGTGAGACAGGGTATTATTGGTCTTCTTCAGCGGCTCCGGGGTGGACTGATACGTCAAGTGGAGAAGAGAAAGGTTCTGCTCACGGTAATATTTGGGGGATAGAGTATAATTATTTAGCGACAACTCCCAAGTCTTCGAGTCATCAATTTGGTTTTACAATTCGTTGCGTGAAAGAATGAGAATAATTAGTATGCATATGATCGGTTTTTGGGCTCTGTTATCCCTATTAATGCTATCTGGCTGTGAGCATGAATTTGCTTTGTCTGAACAGGTAGGAGAGGAAGAAGTCTTTTCTGAAAAAGTACAGCTGGAGATTTTCGCCCGTGCTAATTCGTACCATCTCCCGTCAACAAAAGGACTTATGGATGAGGGTACGGTGGGTAAGAACCCATGGATGTTTGTTTTCAAAGGAGAAGGGCCTAACGCTACTTTTGTGGAAGCCGTGCAAGCCTTTGAATTAGCGGGAAAAAGATATGTGATATTGACTAAACAATCGAATGACAGTAAATATCAGTTATTGATATTGGCTAATTCACCCGATAGATTTTATTATGGGGATGCGGTTACGGAATATGGATTCGATGAAACTGGATTTTCTGCCCAATTGATGCAAGGTTTGACGACATTGGCTGATTTCTGTACGAATATGCTGACGGCTCCATTGGCGGTACCTTCGGTTTCTGTCATTCCTTATAGTGGTAACGGGCAAGTGATCCCGATGAGTTATTTACTGGAAGTAGATAAGATAGATCATACAACAAAGATCGAGAATACGGACGGAACGCCCTTGATGCTTACCCGGGCGATCGCTAAAATGGTAATTGTCAATAAGGCGACGAACTTTGAGCTAAAGGGAGTTGTGGCGGTTATGAATGTACCTAGGCAAGGACCGTTTCATACGCTGGATGGTCTCATTAGGGATAATACCTCTAATTTGACTGAATACAGGAATGATGCTGCTTATTCATCCTTATTGGTTCAGGCAGATTTCATAGATGGGGGGGAGAGTACTGAGAATGATCCAGTCTATTTATATGAGTCTGATATGCGGAATAATACACACTTGATTATTCAAGGTGCGTATGGGGGACGGGATTATTTCTATAAAATGGCGATCGTCAATAAGGATGTCCAGTTAATGGATTTACAACGTAATCATTCTTATCAATTCACTATTGTTACGGCAAAAGGTCCCGGCTATGATACGGTAGAAGATGCAAAAGCCTCTAAACCTTCCAACACAGCTCTGGATTATGAGATCTCAGTTGATAATAGAGACTCATACGAAGTTGTAGCGAACAACGATTTCTTTCTGGGAGTCAGTAATTCGGTATTTATCGCCTATACGAGTGAGGGTGCCAATTTTGAGGTTTTTAAATTGATTACGGATTGCCGGACTCGTTTTCCGAATGCCTGCCGGATTAGTGATAATGGAAACGAGGTCGGCATTGGGGTACCCTTGCTGGTAAACCCATCTAATGGAGCGAGAATACCGATCGTGGATGATACGACATCAGATCCGAATATCACGGCTGTGGAAGCTCAAATATCGAATGGCTTGTTAGATCATGCGTATATCACGCTGAAATTGGGGACTCTCGAAAAGACGGTGCGTATTAGGCAAAGATATGCTATACCGGCGGCTGGAGTGACAATTAAATATATGCCGGCTGCGGATAGCAGCGATAGTTTCGATATGAACTACTATTGTCTTTCCGCATATGTGGAAGATGGGGCGGATGATCCTAAGAGCTGGATAAAGCTGCGTCCTTCCGTCGGCGCTGTACGGGAGGACACGGATAAGATCACGGTTGATGATGGGACAATTTATATTGAAGTCTTGGGGAATACAATGTCCAAACAGAGAAGTGGCATTATATACCTGACTACTATAAAAGATCCCGGTGTATCCTCGAATACTAATTCTGTACAACGTATAAAGTTAAATATTAGTCAATTATCCCAAACGGTCGTGACGGATTAAAAGATGACTAAGAGATAAAAAGTGATAAGTGTTTAGTTAGAAACAGTTTAATTGTTGTAAAATGAAAAAGAAAAGACTTTTTATGTTTGCGCTTGCGACGCTAGTGTTTGCTGCGTGTAGTGATGACCATGCTATTTCGGATGGGAATAGCGATGTAGTAACCGATCCTTCGGGCGATGCGTGGGTGGCTTTGAATATTAAGACTCCCGCCGCCGTTACCCGTGGATTGAATATCCCTAATCAAGAGAATGCGATAACAGGCGAATATGAGATTGAGGATGTTAAAGCGATTTTCTTCGATGGCGATCAAGATGCGAGTCTAGTTACAAAAGTGATAGACCTAAGTACCGGCTCCGGTGATTTGACATCTTCCGGCGCAAGCAGTAGCAGTAAGGCTTTTCAGATTCCGGCTACTTCTAAGACAATACTGATTATCGCGAATCCGGGTGCCGGTTTCTCCAGCGTCGGGGAAGGCTCTAGTTTCGTGGATGTGAACAAGGCGGTGAAGGATGAGTCGATAACAACGAGTGTCGCGAAAACAGGAACATTTTTGATGACAAACTCAAAAGGTCATCTGGAACCTTCGGATAACTCGGGAAATACGATAAACTTAACTCTTTATAAGAGCCAAGATGTCGCGGTAAAGAATCCGCTAGCGATTTATATAGATCGTGTTGTCGCTAAAGTACGTGTATATACCAGCGCTATGGATAATAGCACGGCATCGATCTATAGCCCGAAATGGATTCTGAACGTTACTAATAAATGGTATTATCCTGTATCGAGGAGGATTAAGACTTGGAATGAAGATCCTGCCAATACTCCGGATGCTCGCGGTACTTGTGTCACTCCATTCGATAGGTATGAGATCGGTTCATACCGGGTAGACCCGAATTACAACAATACGAATATCGGTGAGTGGAACGAGGCGAATCAAGTGGCGTATACGAATAATTACAATTTTGTGTCTGCTTCGACGAACGCATCTGCCATATCTTGGAATGAGATAAGTTCAGCATCTAATCCCGTTACTGAATATTGTCTGGAGAATACACAAGAAAAAGAGTATAACAACCATGCTTATACGACCCAAGTCCTTTTACAAGCGAACTTTGCGCCGAAGAAACTGAAAAAATTAGATGGCGGTACGGTTGATGTGGGAGAGGGTGAGTCTTGGATGATCGTAAATGGCGTAAGCTATACATATGATACCTTGATGGACTGGATAGAAAATGAGTTGACAAAGAAATATAAGGATGGGAACCCTGACGGTTATCCAACCTCTATATCAACAGCCTTCAACCGGTATGTAAAATACGTGGATTCCTCCAAGGAGGTTACTATTCCAACCGGAGATGAATTTAAGCAATCCGGTCAAAGCGCAGAAACGCAGGCTGCGGCACTTAAACAGAAATTTGTAGACGCAAGGCTTGCCGTAGAGAATAAAGGGGCGGGTAGTTATGGTACGGTCTTTTATTATGATGGTGGTGTAAGTTATTACAAGATCATGATTAAACATGATGACTCGGATAAGGCGATGAATGAGTTTGGAGAGTTTGGGGTTGTGCGTAATTCCGTTTATGATATTAATATCAAGGGATTTAATAATCCGGGTTATCCTACTATTCCGGATCCGGACCCAGATACGCCAGATGAGAATGATGAGACATGGTTGTCTATCCAGATTAACGTGAACCCGTGGACTTGGTATAGCCAAGAGGAGATCTTATGATTTTAGGTTATTAGTTAGGTATCGCAGGTTAGAAAAGGGGAGTTTCCAAACAGTGTTTTTTCCTTCTGGGAACTCCCTTTAATTAGAGTAAGGATTAATTAGAAAAATAGAAAAATATGAAACAGAACCGTCTTATACGTTATACAATTTGGGGAATCCTTATTATCTGTCCGTGGATATTGACCTCTTGCGATATGTTTCATGAGGATCTTCCCGAATGTCGTTTATTTGTCAAGTTTAAGTACGACTATAATATGCTTTTCACGGATGCGTTCCATACGCAGGTGGATAAAGTGGAGCTTTATGTATTTGACAAAGACGGAAAGTTTCTGTTCAGTCAAGTAGAGGAAGGTGAAGCGTTGGCGACAGGCAATTACCAAATGGAGGTAAAGCTTCCGATAGGAGAATACCAATTTCTGGCTTGGGCCGGCGCACGTGACTCCTACGATATTTATACGCCTAGGGGAGAGAATACGATTACTGATATGAGGTTAAGGCTGAAACGTGAGGAGTCTCTTATCATCAGTAAAGAACTGGAGCCTCTTTGGTATGGTTATATCAGTGACGTTGATTTTACAGGGACCAGCCATCAGACTAAGACGATTGATCTGATAAAAGATACGAATAAGATACGGTTTGTTTTTCAAGGTTATTCCGATAGTTATATCCGGGCTACCTCCGGAGATAATTGGAATGTGAACATGAATGATTATGAATATGAGATCATCGAGTCGAATGGCCATCTGGCCTATGACAACTCGTTATTGGAGGATGATGTGTTAAGTTTCCGACCTTATTATATGGAACAAAAGTCATCATCGGCGGCAGCTGTCGAGTTGAACACGATGCGGCTGATGGAAGATCGGCCGACACGTTTTGTCGTAACGGAGAAGTCTACCGGCAAAAAGGTATTCAATATTAATTTGACAGATTTTTTAGCCTTGACTAGTATGGAGGGAAATAATATGGATGTACAAGAATATCTGGATCGCCAAGATAGATATAAGATTATCTTTTTCTTTGCTGATAATACATGGAATGCCGTACAGGTAAATATAAATGGCTGGACATGGTATCTCCAGTCCGAGGGGATATGAAGAGGCTTTACACGATAAAGGTTAAAGAACTAGCTAACTTCGCCCGGATTCTACTTAAGGATTGAGCCGTGACACCTAGATAAGAAGCTATATATTTTAGGGGGACGGATTGGATGATTTCGGGCTGTTTGTCCAATAGAATGGCGTAACGTTCAATGGCGGTTCGTTTGTAAGAACTTAACCATGAAGTCTCGATCTCAAGCATAAAATTCTCTAGAATCCTTCTTCCGATATTTGCTAATTGCACGGAGGATTGAAATAGGATTTCTAGTTTCTGTTTGGATAGGCAATACGCCTCGCTTTCCGTAACGGCTTCTATGGTATAAAGAGAAGGAGAGCCGGAAGTATATCCCCATACCGGGAGTGCGATCTCGCTCTCCACGGCGAACCAAAAGGTATCTTCCGTCCCATCTTTAAATGTATAAGCCCGCCAGATTCCCTTGGATAAGATATACATATTCGTGTTTATCTCACCTTCATGTACGATTATATCTTTGGGGACAAACGACATCATCTCTGCGCTTTCCAGCAATAACTGCATGGCCTGCTCAGAGATTGAAAACCGTTCCATCACTTTCTGGCGAACTTCCTCTTTCATGCTCTTCTACGTTTCAATAGATAGTATACCACTATGATTACAAAAGTAATTAATTCCGACAAAGGTACGGCCAGCCAAATACCTTTAATTCCGCAGACAACAGGTAGGTACATGAAACTTAGGGTGATAATCACGATTCCTCGTAGAATAGTGAATAGCGTAGCGGGTTTGAAACGTTCTATGCTCTGGTAGTACCCGATACAAACGATATTGAGAGCGAAAAAGACATATCCCAAAGAAAAATAGGGAATGCCGGAGACCGCTATCTCGTAAGCGTTGCCATGATTACCGAGAAATAAGGAGGAGACTTCCGGGCAGAATAAAATAGTACCCACGCAGGCGAGTCCTCCGCACACGACAGCGCATAGCAGGGCTAACTTAAACGCCTGCCGTACTCTTTTCCACTGCTGTATGCCATAGTTGTAGCTTATGATCGGCTGGGTAGACTGGGCGATCGCATTGTTCACCATGAATACGATAGGAAAGCAATAACAGGCTACACTATAGGCGGCAACCCCGTCTTCCCCAAGGTATCTCATGAATATATAATTACCCACCAGCATCATACAAGCGATAGCTGCCTCAGTTAAGAACGCGGAAGAACCAAGCTTTACCATGTATCCGATATTGCGGATTGTCAATAAGATACTTTTAAGCGAGAATTTAGGGCGGTAAAGATGTAATACTTTAGAAAAACCTACGATATAAACCACGATCATAATACTTCCTACGATTACGGAAATAGCGGAAGCTAAAGCGGCTCCCATTAATCCCCAATGCAATGGGAAAACGAAAATATAGTCTAATGTTAGGTTTATCAGGGCCGGGATAGCGCTGCATAACATGGCGTATGTAGGTGATCCGTCTAACCGGATAATGAATAACCCGATATTCAATAACATGTAAAAGGCAAGGAACGGGACGATCCAGTTCATATATTCCAATACGGAGGGCAATAATTGTTCGGAACTACCCAATAAAAGAGCGACCTCAGTACGGAATGTCATCACTAACAAGGAAAGCGATAACATAATACATAATGAGACCGAAAGCGCTTGCGTGATATTAATATTCGCTACCTTGACTTTCTGGTGTGAAAGGTGGATCGAGGCGACGATAGATGCGCCTACTCCGAACATAAGCCCGATTCCGGTTGCTAACATGAAAAAAGGAGCCACGATATTTACCGCAGCCAAGGCGTCACTTCCTACGCCTCTTCCTACGAATATTCCATCGGCGATATTAATAGTGGCGGAAAGGACCATACCTAATAAGGTAGGGATAAACATCATACGGAACAACTTCGGAATGTTCATTGTTCCAAAATCAATACTGTCTTGCATCATCAGTTTCTTTTCTTTTTATTTTTGCGGCACAAAAGTAGGCTTCTCCATTTAGAAAAAAGTTACCATTAGGGTAAAAAACGGAGTATTTATCAAGTTTGAATTCGATAGCTTATATTTCCTTTGTACATTTGTCCATAATTAAATATTATAGTGACATAATGAAAGACGCATTTATAAAACTGCATATATCTATTATTTTGGCAGGTGCGACGGGCATATTTGGAAAATTGATTAGCTTGAATGAAGCCCTATTGGTCTGGTATCGTATGATGCTTGCGTCTTTGTTGTTTTTACTCGTTTTATCCGTCGGCAAAAGATTGAATCGAATTTCTTTCGGGGATGCCTTGAGAATAGGGGGAGTAGGGTTATTGCTGGGATTGCATTGGGTTTTCTTTTATGGAAGTATAAAGGCTTCGAATGTGTCTATTGGAGTGGTTTGTTTTTCTCTGGTAGGTTTCTTTACGGCTTTTCTAGAACCATTGGTTAATTGTCATAGAGTGTCTTTCAAGGAGGTTGTTTTTAGTTTGTTGACTTTATTCGGGGTGGTGCTGATTTTCCATTTCGATACTCGCTATCGTTTAGGAATAGGTTTGGGTATTATATCATCCGCTTTAGCGGCTTTGTTCACGATCACGAATAAGAAGATCGGAAATAATTATTCAACAAGTACCATGCTCTTGTATGAAATGGTAGGTGGCTTTATCGGGCTTTCCTGTATTTTACCGTTCTATTTGCGATATTTTCCTGTATCGACGATTGTTCCCGGGCTATTAGATTTTACTTATTTATTGCTTTTAGCTTCTGTTTGTACGATTGGTTTGTATTTACTTCAGATACAAGTCCTGAAAAAGATCTCTGCGTTCACGGTAAACTTGAGTTATAATCTGGAACCTATTTATAGCATTATCTTGGCTATGCTTCTTTTTAGTGAGGCTAAAGAGTTGAACGCCGCTTTTTATATAGGGCTAGGGGTAATAATATTGTCTGTCATCTTACAAACACTAAGTGTTATTCGATCAAACAAGAAGATTTAGTGTAGGTAACAAAAAATCTAAAAAGTCCCACAAATCCAACGATTTGTGGGACTTAACTGTTCATTGTCTGGTTAGTTCTGCGGAGAGAGCGGGATTCGAACCCGCGAAACCCTTTAGGGGTTTACACGCTTTCCAGGCGTGCCTCTTCAACCACTCGAGCATCTCTCCAAGGTCTTGTTGAAACCGGGTGCAAAGGTATTGATTTTTTTTGATTATGCAAGAGTTTCGCTTGCGAATTTACATAGAGATGCAATGTCTGGATGCGATTACTTGGCTCACCCGATATTTATTGGGAACAGAGTTAATTCAAAGGGATAAAACAAGAATCGCGGATGTCAGCTTAATGCGATGAATGGTATCTTTTTGATTGAAATGCCTTCTTTTTCACGACACGGCTCTCTGGCTATAAAAGCCAACGAGCGTAAACGGGGAGCGCGAACAAGCTGCCACAACCGCTTTTTAACACGATAAGCGTCGCTTTTTAACGAATATATACGTATCAACCTACACATATGGCTGTATCAACTCACACATATAGCAGTGTCAACCCACACATATAGTCGCGTCAAGCTACACATATAGTGGCGTAAGCCTACACATATATAGGCATCGGCCCTCACATGCGGTAGCGTTGGGCATTTTTACCGCCTTACGACCGTAAAACATGAACTAGGGTGAATTATTTCGACTGGAACGAAAGGCCGTTTTTCAGCAAACGGCTATCAAACAGAGAATTGCTGTTTTTTTCTCTCGAATTTGGAAGCGAGACTCACTTAGGTACGGAATAATCGATTCTCCGGGACTTCAGATTACAAGTTGTCAAAAAGACAAATGGGCCACTTGTATCTATAGTTCCTCTGCCATTTCCCGATAACCATCGGGGGAGAGACGGTTAATGTATAATTTATGCCTTGTCAGGTGAATAACTTACGGCTTGTCAAGTGAATAACTTACGGCTGGGGGTAGCCGTAAGCTTACGAGTCTGGAAATGGTTAGTTATTCACTTGGGAAGCCTTTCTCAAGTGAGTTGGCCTGTTGATTAACAGGATATAAGACAGCGATTTATATGGCAATGGTTATCCCATGATCTCATCTGTTGGCCGACTTCGATATTTCTGTAGGTCGACTTGTCTTAGGTTGCCGGCTGAAATGAAATATATATGAGCCTGAAGATACCCCCACTGATTATCGGGTGAGCCGAATTTTCTTCTGATAAGGCATTGGAGACAAGACTTATAGGCAATAATAAAAAAACCTACAAATCGCAGATTTGTAGGTTTTTGTCCACTTACTCTCTTGTTTTGTTCAGTAGATTCTGCGGAAAGACAGGGATTCGAACCCCGGGAACCTCTCGGTTCAACGGTTTTCAAGACCGCCGCAATCGACCACTCTGCCATCTTTCCAATATGTTTTGCGATCAAACGTTTCGTTTAATTGCTTTGCAAAGGTAGTCATTCTTTTGGAATATACAAGAGTCTTATGCGCTTTTTTTCTTTTTGTTTATTCTTTTCTTTTAAGAATAGAATGTGTGGGAATCCCCTTTTTATTGCTATTTTTGTAGCAAATAATTTATCAATCAAGTAAAAGGTTTCTATATGAGAAAGTTGAAAAGTTTATGGCTGGTTTCGGTTGTGCTGCTATTAGTAAGCTGCTCGATGTCCGCTAAATCAGATAAATCAAGTGAGGCTGGTACCGCCTCCAAGGGAGAGGTCGTTACTTTGAACAAGGCAGAGTTCCTGCAAAAGGTATTCAATTACGAGAAGAACGCTACGAAATGGGTATATGAAGGTGATAAGCCTTGTATCATCGATTTTTATGCGGACTGGTGTGGTCCCTGCAAGCAAGTGGCTCCTATTTTAAGGGATTTGGCTATCCTGTATAAGAATGATATCGTAGTTTATAAGGTAAATGTGGATAAGGAAAAGGAGTTGGCTGCCGCTTTCGGCATACAAAGTATTCCTACGTTCTTGTTTATCCCTAAGGAAGGACAGCCTCAGATATCGATGGGAGCTCTTCCCCGTGAGGAGTTTGTGAAACAGATCGATACTTTCTTGTTGAAGAAGAAGTAACACGACTTAGTTAATCATCATTTATAGATCGGAAAGCCGTAGAATTTTAGATTTTACGGCTTTTTTAATTGGGAGGGATGCTTTATGAAAGTAGGAATTATCAGATGTATGCAAACAGAGGATTTTTGCCCCGGTACTACTGATTTTAGGATGATCCGTGAGAAAAAGGGAGCCTTTGAGGGTGTAGAGGAAGATATTGAGATCATTGGGTTTATCAATTGCGGAGGTTGTCCCGGAAAAAAGGCCGTATTAAGGGCGAGGGAGTTGGTGAATAGAGGGGCGGATAGTATCGCTTTTGCTTCCTGTATCCAAAAAGGGACGCCGATAGGTTATGCCTGTCCTTTCGCCAAAAGGATGAAGGATGTTATCCAGAACGATTTAGGCGATGGCATCCGGCTGATCGATTATACGCATTAGGAAGATCCGGTAGCTGGTGGAAAAGGCATAAAAAAAGAGGGCATTGAAAAATGTCCTCTTTTTTATTTTGGCATCGCACGAATTATTCAGCGCTTTCAGTTGCCGGAGCTTCTTCAGCGGGAGCCGCTGCGGCTGCTTCCTCAGCTTGCTTAGCAGCTTCAGCTGCTGCCAATTCTGCTTTCTTTTTAGCTACGATTTCTGCTTTTGCCTTATTAGCTTCCTTCTCAGCCTCAAGACGTGCTTTAGCTTCTGCTCTAGCTGCTTCGCTGTCTTTTTCTTTGATAGCTTGTACGGAAGCTTGTTTGTTCTTCAACCAAGCTTGGAATTTCTCCTCAGCTGCGGCTTCGTCGAACGCACCCTTCTTAACACCTTCCAATAAATGCTTTTTCAAGCAAACGCCTTCGCGAGAAAGGATGTTACGAGTTGTGTCTGTAGGTTGAGCACCTACTTGTAACCAATACAAAGCTCTTTCGAAGTTCAAATCTACTGTAGCAGGATTAGTGTTCGGATTATAAGAACCTATCCTTTCAATAAATCTTCCATCACGTGGAGCCCTGCTGTCTGCGATCACGATTTGGTAGAAGGCGTAACCTTTACGACCGTGTCTTTGCAATCTAATTTTTGTTGCCATGTTTGAATAATTAATTTAAGCTGTTTGTATTAGCGGGTGCAAAGATAGGAGTTTCTGTTTATAAAACAAGCGTTTTGTTGGAAAATATGTGGATGCTTCTGCTTTTTTTAAAGGTAGTTTAAGGGATTAGTCCCTTATGCAATTGGTTGCCGACACCGTCGGCAATAATGCTGACGCTGTCGGAAATATTGCTGACGGCGTCGAAAATATTGTCGACGGCATCGGCAACCAATTTCTTCCTAGTCTTGCCCCGGAAAGATCGTATGAAATCTCCTGTACATCCCTAATGAAAGGGATTTTTCTTATCTTTGCGGCTTCATTATATTAATGTATTAAAATAAACATATGATTTCAGTTGACGGACTAACAGTAGAGTTTGGTGGAAGCGCCCTTTTCTCGGATGTTTCTTTTGTGATTAACGAGAAAGATCGTATCGCCTTGATGGGTAAGAACGGTGCCGGTAAATCTACCTTGTTGAAGATATTGGCCGGCGTGCGGGAGCCAAGCCGTGGAAAAGTGTCCGCCCCTAAAGATACCGTGATCGCTTATTTGCCGCAGCATTTGATGACGGAGGATGGCCGTACCGTTTTCGAGGAGACGGCGCAGGCTTTCGCCCATCTGCACGAGATGGAGGCGGAGATCGCCGAATTGAATAAGCAACTGGAGACTCGTACGGACTATGAGTCGGATGGTTATATGGAACTGATCGAGCGGGTCTCTACCTTGAGCGAGAAATTCTATTCCATAGAGGAGATCAATTACGACGCCGATATAGAGAAAACCTTGTTGGGACTGGGTTTCAAACGGGAGGATTTCGACCGGCAAACCAGTGAATTCAGCGGTGGCTGGCGTATGCGTATCGAACTGGCGAAACTACTGTTGAAGAAACCGGATGTCCTTTTGCTGGACGAGCCGACGAATCACTTGGATATCGAGTCTATCCAGTGGTTGGAGGATTTCTTGATCGATAACGGTCAGGCCGTAGTGGTGATCAGCCACGACCGTGCGTTCGTGGATCATATCACGACTCGTACGATCGAGGTGACGATGGGCCGGATTTATGATTATAAGGTAAACTATAGCCAATACTTGCAATTACGGAAGGAACGTCGTGAGCAACAACAGAAGGCTTATGACGAGCAACAGAAGATGATCGCCGAGACGAGAGAGTTCATCGAGCGTTTCAAGGGCACGTACTCCAAGACCTTGCAGGTGCAGAGCCGTGTGAAGATGCTGGAGAAACTGGAGATCTTGGAGGTGGATGAGGAAGATACCTCGGCTTTGCGCTTGAAGTTTCCGCCTTCGCCCCGTTCGGGCTCTTATCCGGTGACGATTGAGAATGTCTCGAAAGCGTATGGCGATCATACGGTTTTCCGAAACGCTAATCTGATGATCGAGCGAGGGGATAAGATCGCTTTCGTCGGGAAGAATGGCGAGGGTAAGTCTACCTTGGTGAAGTGTATCATGAAAGAGATCGAGCATGAGGGGACGTTGACGCTGGGGCATAACGTGATGATCGGTTATTTCGCCCAGAACCAAGCCTCCCTGCTGGATGAGAATCTTACGGTTTTCCAGACGATAGACGATGTGGCACAAGGCGATATCCGTAATAAGATCAAGGATCTGCTGGGTGCGTTCATGTTTGGCGGCGAGAACTCGGCGAAGAAGGTGAAGGTGCTTTCCGGTGGCGAGCGTACACGTCTGGCCATGATTAAGCTATTGTTGGAGCCTGTGAACTTGCTGATTCTGGATGAGCCGACAAACCATCTGGATATGAAGACGAAGGATATCTTGAAGCAGGCGTTGCTTGACTTTGACGGGACGTTGATCGTCGTATCCCACGACCGTGATTTCTTGGATGGGCTGGTCTCTAAGGTCTATGAGTTCGGAAACCAAAAAGTGACGGAGCATTTGGAAGGCATCTATGAGTTTATGCAGCGCAAGAAGATGGAGAATCTGCGTGAGCTTGAGCGGAAGAATTAAATCCTCCACCCAAGCGTCAGCATAATATCATACGTGGAGCTATCTATATCTTTATGATACTTATAATGGGTACGGCGGGAGAAATAACGATTTCGCAACGCAATATTCCATTTATGCTTGGACATATAGGCTAAGGTGGTGGAAAATACCGTTAAACGTGCGTTGCCGGCATCGCCTTGTACGTTTAACTTTGTAGGGTCCACCGCATTCCAGTCTATATCCGGCTCGTATCCTTTCCATGTGAAGATATGGTAGTTCTCCAAATCGATCAAGAACGCCCAGCGTTTATCGTAGGCCAATCCGGTAAACGCTTTCACGCTATAACCGCTTCCCAGATTATAATCTCTCTCTTCCAGCCGGAGGTAATCGGAGATGCTTGCGCCCAAGGCGACTCCTGTTCCGTATAATTCGGCGTAAACATCTACTTTATTGTCCGGCGTGCCTCTTTTGTAATAGATCAATCCACCACCGACCGCCGCCGCTTCCGATATGCGGTAGGGAGCTACCGTTTGGGAACTATTGGATTTTAACTCGGAATCATAGTAGTCGAAATGCTGAAAGATTCCAGCGGCCAGACTACGAGGGCCTTTACTCCAGACCTGTTTCCCCCAGATAGCCCCAACGGCATTGACTTGGCTGATGAGCGGCTGGCTCGAAAAGAAATCGAACCCGGCCTTCAACTGAAACCATTCATAGGGCGAATAGAAGTCATCATTGAAAGGATCTCCATAATCCAACCTGAAGGATACGTGCATGCTCGTAGTGCCATGCTTGGAGCCTTCCTGCTCGGCAAGGAAGCGAGGGCCGACACCCACGATGAAGTTTACGGGAACCGAGGTGTAGACACGCCCCTTGGAGCTGCTGTGTCTCCAAGCTTCTCCCGTGATGATACGATTGATCGCCCGCATCGGAGATATCAAACCGGATAAGATCTCCCGTCCCACACGTTCCGCCCCGTGGGAGCGGTTGTCGATGAATAAGTCGGAGAGCCGGTAGGTAATCTCACCTAATTCTATACCGCCGAAAGAGGTGGCAAGCATGTCATTGATGGAGGGCGGTTCCGTTTCCATAAAGAATTCCCACATTAGGCTGCCTCCCGCCGCGAATGGAATGGATTGCCAGAAATTCAGTCCGTTGCTACGGGCCGCGTTGAAATATAATGATCCGTGATAGGGATGGGCCACCAGATTGGTAGAGAACTTATCCGTGTCCCAAACAGGCCCCGTCTTGAAGTTTTGCTTAATCGTATGTCCGTTTATCTTCGCGAAATCCTCGTTCATTAAGAAACGGTCGAAAGTCCAGACGGCCATGTTCATTCCGAATACCTCGCTTGCTGCCAACCAAGGGCGGCGTGGAATGAAAAGGGCCGTGTCGCTCACGTAATTGCGGGCATCCATCTGAGGGAAGTGTTGCCCCCACATCCATTGGCTGGATAGCAGACAGATCAACCCGATCAACATGCATTTTTTCATCCTCATCTAACTCAATTCTCTTTTGTGAATAAAAATCAATAGGTTACGGTTATAACCACTCCGCAAACTTATATATAATAAACATTAAGGGATTCGTTTGGTTTAAATTATTGTTAGGTATTCTTTCTATAAATGCTGTTATTTGCGAACTATTCCGTATTTTTGCGAAAAAAACAAAATGATAGATTTTATCACCTTTTGTGACTATACAGGGACCTTTGCGTTTGCCATAAGTGGCATAAGATTGGCTTCTGCGAAACAATTTGATTGGTTTGGCGCCTATGTGGTGGGTGTCGTGACCGCTGTAGGAGGAGGTACGATTCGTGATATTTTATTGAATGCGGTGCCTTTTTGGATGGAACAAGCCTCTTATTTGATTGTCTCGGCCTTGGCTTTGTTGTTCGTTATCGCTTTCCGAAAATACGTGATCCGTTTGAACAATACATTTTTTATATTCGATGCTATCGGATTGGGGTTGTTTGTGGTGGTAGGTATCGCCAAGACCTTGGATTTCGGGTTTCCCATGTGGGTGGCGATCGTGATGGGAACTATAACCGGCTCGTTTGGCGGTATGATGAGGGATATATTGATTAATGAGGAGCCTTTGATATTCCGGAAAGATATTTATGCGTTGGCTTGTGTCTTTGGCGGTTTGATATATTATATATGTATGCAAACTTCTATGTCGGCGGCGATGATACAGTTCGTATCGGCGTTGAGCGTGTTCCTCGCACGTATAATCGCCGTAAAATATCATATAAGTGTTCCGGTGTTGAAAGGAGAAGAATAATTTATTAACTTTGCATAATTATATGGACATGCATACTCAACAAGAAAAGGCTTCCATCCTGTTGATATATACGGGTGGGACGATAGGTATGATCGAGAATCCGGAGACTGGAGTGTTAGAGTCGTTTAATTTCCAGCATTTGAAGGACAATATGCCGGAGTTGAAGAAACTGGGGTATTCGGTGGCCACGATACAGTTCGATCCTCCGATGGACTCCTCGGAGATGGGGCCGGACTCGTGGATGAAGATCGTGAAAATCATCGCCGATAATTATCAGAAATACGACGGCTTTGTGGTACTGCATGGCACGGATACAATGTCGTATACGGCATCGGCATTGAGTTTTATGCTCGAGAACCTGAGTAAGCCGGTGATCCTTACGGGATCGCAATTACCGATCGGGATGTTGCGTACCGATGGGAAGGAGAACTTGATTACGGCGATCGAGATAGCGGCCGCCAAGGAGAACGGCTTACCGTTGGTCCCGGAGGTCTGTATCTTTTTTGAGAATGATTTATTGAGGGGGAATCGTACGAGTAAGATAAACGCAGATAATTTTAATGCGTTCCGTTCGTACAATTACCCGGCTTTGGCTCATGCGGGTATCTATATTAAGTATGATCTGCCGCAGGTATATCATCCGGTATCGCGTAAGCCGCTGAAGCCGCATTATTTGTTGGACCGAAATATCGCTATACTAAAACTATTCCCCGGAATTTCTCCGCAAGTAGTGGAAAGTATCCTGAATATCCCGGGTCTGAAAGGCGTGGTGATGGAAACATTCGGAAGCGGAAACGCTCCGTGCGAGGAATGGTTCTTGAATATGTTGAAGGAGGCTGTAGACCGTGGTATCGTCATCGTGAATGTTACTCAGTGTAGGGCCGGAAGTGTGGAGATGCACCGTTATGAGACGGGGCACAAATTGTTGGAGGCAGGCGTGACGAGCGGCTTCGATAGTACGACGGAGAGCGCCGTGACGAAGCTAATGTTCCTCTTCGGCCATGGGCTGACACCCGACGAGGTGAAGGAGCATATGAACTGCTCGTTGATCGGGGAGGTATCGATCCCTGAGACGTTCCGCCCCTAGTGTATACTATGTAAAACAGAAAAAAAGCAGTGTTGCGGAATAGGAGAGTATGAAACTATCATTTCTGAGTTTAGCGAGTGGGAGCAGTGGGAACTGCTATTATTTGGGGACTTCGGAATTCGGTATGCTGATTGACGCAGGTATCGGAATCCGGACCATAAAGAAAGTATTGAAGGACCGGTCGATCGATTTTACCAAGATCGTGGCCGTGTTGATTACCCACGATCATGCGGATCATATCAAGACGGTCGGGTATTTGGGCGAGAAGCTTTGCATTCCTGTCTATGCGACAGCCGACGTGCACCGGGGGATTGATAAGAGCCGGTATGTGGAGGAGACCTTATGTGTCTCCCGCAAGGTTATAGAAAAAGAAGTTCCATTCCTTATCCGTGATTTCCGTATCACGGCTTTCGAGGTGCCTCACGATAGTACTGATAATGTGGGGTACCATATCGAGTATGGTAATCATAAATTCACTTTCGCTACCGACGTAGGCCATATCACGGACACGGTGGGGAAATATATCTGCATGGCGAACCATTTAATATTGGAAGCGAACTATGACGAGGAGATGCTTCGTTTCGGTACATATCCCGCTTTCTTGAAAGAGCGGGTGGCGAGCCCCACCGGGCATTTGAGTAATAGGGAGGCCGCAGAGTTCTTGGCGACCCATTATAATACCGGTTTGAAGAATATCTGGCTTTGCCATCTCAGCCGGGACAATAACCATCCCGAACTGGCCTATAAGACAGTGGATATACGTCTTTTCCAAGAGGGCATAAGGGTAGGGAAAGATGTCTCATTGGTAGCGTTGAAGCGGACTACACCCTCGGATATTTACGAGTTTGATTAAAATTTTAAGAAAAAAAGTAGTCGAAAAGTTTGCGAGGAAAAATAAAACCTCTATCTTTGCACCCGCAATCGAGAAACAAACGGTGGTTTGAAAAAGTAACGATAGCGAAACAGAATGACTTGGTAGCTCAGTTGGTAGAGCAAATGACTCTTAATCATTGGGTCGAGGGTTCGAGCCCCTCCCAGGTCACTCAAACAAATAACATGTTGACTTGGTAGCTCAGTTGGTAGAGCAAATGACTCTTAATCATTGGGTCGAGGGTTCGAGCCCCTCCCAGGTCACACGATTTACTTATTGGAAAGATGGCAGAGTGGTCGATTGCGGCGGTCTTGAAAACCGTTGAACTGAGAGGTTCCCGGGGTTCGAATCCCTGTCTCTCCGCTGAACGTGCTGGACAGAAATGGTCAGCAAACGGACAAAAAGCTACAAATCAATGATTTGTGGCTTTTTTTATTGCCCGAAAGTCCTGCTTCCAAGACTTCAAAAGTACGGTAAAAGACAAAGTTTCGTTACTAAATCGTTACCTATTCCCCGCCGGACAAAAACGGTAACGATTTGTCCATAAATGACCTGATAATGACTTGATTAGTCCATAGTCTGCATAACTCGAAAACGAGAGGTAAAAATTAATTTTGCAACTAAAAAAAGTGAGTTATGAAATCGACATTCAAGGTTCTTTTTTATTTGAAGAAAGGTTCTGAAAAGAAAAACGGCGAGGTTATGATTATGGCACGCATCACCATAGACGGCAAACTTTGCCAGTTCAGTACGAAACAGAGCATCCAGCCCGACAACTGGAGCATTACTGCGGGCAAAGCCAAAGGCAGGGATGCCGGGAGGATAAACGCCCTTTTGGACGACATACGTTCTTCCCTGAATACCATTTACCACGAAATGCAGCGGCGTGACAATTACGTGACCGCCGAGAAAGTGAAAAACGAGTTCTTGGGACACAGCGAGAGCCACGAAACAATCCTTTCATTGTTCCAAAAGCACAATGACGATGTGAAGCAGCTTGTAGGCATATCCAAGACGATAGCGACCTACCGCAAGTATGAAGTGACCCGCCGCCACCTCGCTGAATTTATCCAAAGCAAGTACAACGTATCGGACATATCCATAAAGGAGATAAGCCCGATGTTCATTACCGATTTTGAGTTGTATTTGCGTACCGCCTGCAAGTGCGGCTACAACACCACCGCCAAGTTCATGCAGTTCTTCAAGCGTATCATCATCATCGCCCGTAACAACGGCATACTGGTGGGCGACCCTTTCGCCAGCTACAAAATCCGGCTGGAAAAAGTGGACAGGGGTTATCTGACAGAGGACGAGATTAAAATTATCCTTAAAAAGAAAATGGTTTCCGAACGGCTGGAACACGTCAGGGACTTGTTCGTCTTTTCCTGTTTCTGCGGTCTGGCATACAGCGATGTCGCCAATTTGCGGCAGGAGAATATCCAAAAGTCTTTTGACGGCAACCTTTGGATAATCACCAAGCGGGTAAAGACCAACACGGACGTGAATGTCCCCCTGCTGGATATTCCCAAGATGATTTTGAAGAAGTACAAGGGCAAGTTGCCGGACGGCAAGATACTTCCCGTAATCAGCAATCAGAAGCTAAACGCCTACTTGAAAGAGATTGCCGATATATGCGGTATTAAAAAGAACCTGACATTCCACCTTGCCCGGCACACGTTCGCCACGACCACCACGCTGTCAAAGGGCGTACCCATTGAAACGGTGTCCAAGATGCTGGGACACACAAACATAGAAACTACGCAAATCTACGCCCGCATCACCAACAGCAAGATAGGCAGCGATATGCAGGGGCTTGACAAGAAGTTTGTCGGCATTGAGAAGATTTACAAGGAAGTTGCCATGTAATCTTGATTATATGGAACTGGTCACAATTTGTGACCAGTCCTTACTATTATTCCAACATTGCTAAATCTCCTAAAATATACGATTATGGATTTGCAGATTATCCAAAACAAGATTTTTGAGGTCAGAAGTTGCCGGGTGATGCTCGATTATCATTTGGCAGAACTCTACCAAGTGGAAACACGAGCCTTGAAGCAGGCGGTCAAGCGCAATATCGAGCGTTTTCCGGGTGATTTTATGTTTGTACTCACCCAAGAGGAAGCTAACTTGCTGTTATCCATAGGGGTATCACAAAATGTGATACCCCCTGCTTACAACTTCGGCGTTGCTATGCCTATGGCTTTCACCGAGCAGGGCGTAGCCATGCTTTCTTCGGTTCTCCGCTCCAAAGTAGCCATAGAAGTAAACATTTCAATCATGCGGGCTTTTGTCCTCATGCGCCAAATGGCAATCGGTTACGAGGAACTGTCAAGGCGCATCGAGGAACTGGAGGTAAGCACCGATGCGCAGTTCAACGAACTGTACCAAGTCCTTACCCAGCTTTTGAGCCAGTCGAAACAACAGAAAGAACGCCGTCCGGTAGGTTTCGTTACCTATAACCGTGGCAAGAACGAATAGGTAACGATTTCGGTAACGAAATTCCACTTAATAACCTATATCCCAGCATTGTACATTCTTCCACCTTGCGGGCAGTCTACCGACTACCCGCATTTTTTATATCCTTTTCCAACTGGCACATTTCCCGAAACGCCAGCCGTGCGTGGCATGGCTGACTGTATTTCGTGAAAAGAGCCGTTGGAAACCCGCACAAGCGTATTGCAAGCAAGCTCACAACACCCTTGCCTTTCCCGCCCGCATGGAGTGTTCCCTAAAAGATGAAAGAGAACAGGCACTTTTCCCCAGTTTCCCTATTTGTAAATCTTCCTCTTACGCAGTCCCCCAGCCGGGACAGTCGTTTTAATCATTTCAATAGGCAAAGGTAGTTACGTGTTCTTCACGATTTTGCAAGGTCGAGCCGTTCCGGTTTGGCGAAAAAATCTTCCCTGCCTTGCGAGGTATTTTTTGCCCAAAACCTTGCAAACTCTAAACACTACCCTTTTACGCCTATGTGAAACGAAAACGACCGACCCGACCGGAAGACGCATAAAAAAAAAGTCGGATTTACGGGAAACAGGAAAAAAATTCAGTGAAACTTCAACTCCCTCACCTCTCAAATCCGCATAAAATTAAAAACTTAAAAAATTACAGCAATATGGAAGCAAAGGTATTATCGGAAGCAAAAGTTTATGTAGGCACTTATGCCAAGTACAACAACGGTTCATTGTCCGGCGCATGGCTCGACCTTTCGGACTATTCGGACAAGGAAGAATTTTATGAAGCCTGCCGGGAACTTCACAAGGACGAGGAAGATGCGGAATACATGTTTCAGGACTGGGAGAACGTGCCGGAGGGCTTAATCGGCGAAAGCTGGATTTCTGAAAACTTCTTCGCCCTGCGTGATGCGGTGGAGGATTTGAGCGACACCGAGCAGGAAGCCTTTTTCGTGTGGTGCAACTATAAAAGCCATGATTTGGGCGAGGAAGATGCGGACGACCTTGTACGTGATTTCCGGGACGAGTATCTGGGTCAATATGACGATGAAGAAGATTTCGCCTATGAAATTATCGAGGAATGCTACGACCTGCCGGAGTTCGCAAAGACCTATTTCGATTATGAAAAGTTCGCCCGTGACCTTTTTATGTGCGATTACTGGTTTGATGACGGTTTTGTGTTCCGTGCGGCATAACAACCAATCCGGGCGGGGTGTCAAAGCCCTGCCCGTTAAAAACGACCAAGCGATGAAACGGAAAAGCATTTATAAAATCCTTTGGCGGGTGTTGCTGCTCTGCCTTGCATGGCGGTTTACCAGCGTAGCCGGAGCAGGCACGGCGATAACGGCGTATATCGTGTTTTGTGCCGCCCGTTTCCTGCTCCGGGTCTGCCTTTCAGCCCTTTATGCGCTGGGCGTGGCTCTGCTTTTCCTGCTGTTGCTTTCTTTACTGATATTATAACCATTAAAAAAAATAGAACATCATGCAGTCACTTAACAAAAACGGGGTAAGCATTACCCAAACACCGGGAGAAGAAAAGTTCGTGAAATGCTGTTTAGGGGCTTTCAGGGGACAAATTTATTATCAATATGACTACCGCCACACGGACGGCGAACTTTTCAGCACGGTAGCCAAAACGCTGGACGAGTGCCGCCGCAGGCGTGACGAATGGATAGCGAAGAAGAACGGAGTAATAAACAAGTAAATTTTAGGGACATGAAAACAACAGAAGTAAACAAGGAGCTTATCGGCAGGCGTTGCGAGTGCATTTTTACGGGCTTAATGGTAACGGGCGTTATCGAGGACACAGAAGAAAACGAACACACCATAGAGGTAAAAGTCCGTTTCGACCACCCGCACCAGTGGGGCGATGATTTGTATAATGATGTGTGGGCGTGGGGGCGCAAAATAGACGAGTTCGGCACGCTGCACCATTTGCAACTGTTGGAGGATAAACCGGACTTTCAGATAATGACGGTAGTTTTCGGCGAACCAATCAGCCGGATAGACCGCAGTGTTTTTGAAGATGTTGCAACGTGGGGTGTCTGTTCCCTGCAAGGCTGGGTAAACAGCTATGAAAGTGTCCGGTTTGTAGCTATAGACGACCATACGGCAATCATCACGGGCGAATATAACATGGAGCAGGTAAAGGTGTGGTTAGAGAAATACACGTCCATAAAGAGCCTTAAAACCAGTTGATAGAAAACGGCGGCTGCTTGCCGCCGTTACTTTCTTCCGTGAGCCTGCCAGCGGGTGAAGAAAGTAACAAAGAAGCCTTTCGTTTTCCCTATCATGGAAACATCCCGCCGATGCTTCCCGGCGGGATGTCTGCCCGATATTTACGCTTTGCGTATCATTCCATACCCGGTTTCCCAAGAGGATGATAAAAACGAATGTCGCAACTATAAATCCTCATAGTGAATAAATTTTACACCAAGTATGCACACGGTTTCTTCTTCCTCGATGTCATATTTCCATGTCCGTTTATTGACAAGCATTTCCGTGTCGCAATCGAACCATTCCATTACAGGCGCATCATCTTCTTCGTCCGCCCATTTGAAAACCTGATTGGACGGCGTTTTCCATAATTCAGCACTGTCACGTTCGGAAATACAGTCCTTGTCCATAATGATGATGTCACCTACTGCCGGAACTGTATCTGTTTCCAACGTGGTTTCTATGTACCACGAGATGCCTTCTATATCCAATTCTATTTTTACCATGTCGTTTTATTATTAGGGGGTTATTGTTTCCGTTTCTTCTTCGCTGTTGTCATTATTGAATGATAGTGTAAGTTGCTGCATCTGCCCGAAGCTGTCGATGATATAAATGTCAATCGTCTGCTGGTCGGTCGATGCCGAGGTGTAGTAGAGCCAGAACGTTTCTTTCTCCAGCGGGTAGAGGTCATTGGGCAGGAACACCGTGCCGTTATCCATTTCCAGCTTCCCTTTGCCGTCCGGCTGGAAATACCTTATCTGATAGGTAGTCGGCTGGTAATAGCCGCCACGCACCAGTCGGCAGCGTATTTCGGCGGTTTCCCCGACTTTCAGCCTTTTGGGTACTGGCAGTGTTTCGATGCTGAACGGGTACGCCTGCTGAATATCCAAGTTGTCATTACAGGCGGTGACAAGCACGAGGGCGGCCACGATGTAGCAGCCCATGATGATTTTATACATTACATTCTTCATATACATTATTATATAGCGGTCAGTTGATAATGAATTTCAGTCCCAAAGATACCTGCGTGTGGAACTTGCCTATGTCCGAGCCGAACAACGCCCGTTCCCTTGCACTGACAAGCAAGGCTATCCGGTCGGTCAGGTAGGCTTCCAGTTCCAGCGTCAGCGCACCGCCGTAGATGAAGCAATCCTTATCCAGCAAGGTAGAGCCGTCCGGCAGCAGCTTTTCGCTTCGGTTGCTTGTTTCGTACCCGGCGAGAGCCGACAATCCCAATGAAAGGAAAAAAGTCTTTCGCCTGTCCGATAGGAATTTCAGGTAATAGCCGCCCTCTGCGGTGAACTGTTCTACGGGTATCTGCATATCCTTGTAGTCATACTTCTTGTGCAGGTATTCGCCGCCAATCACCCAGCGGTTGGCGTTCTTGGTGTAAACGCTGTACGCCGCCCCGATGTGGTAGGCAAAATCCGTGTCGGAGTTCCAATGCACCCCGTCCGCCATGCCCGCCGTGACTTGCAAGCCTTTCATGCCCGGCAGGTATCTTTGCGCATGTGCCTGAAACGAGGTCAGGCACAGCGCAAAGAGCATCATTATAAAGATGTGTCTTTTCATTCCCTATTTGATTTTTAGTTCGTCAATCACTTCTGCGTTCACGATGTCGGCGTTCTCCACCCGTATGGTCTGATGCCGCCCGCCGTTCTTCTCGTAGAGTTCCACGACCAGCAGCTTGTCGTCAGGAATGGTGAACTTCGGCAGGGCGTACACCGTGCGCACGGTACTTTTTCCTGCAATCTCTATCACCTCGTTGTAGCTACGTACCGCATCCAGCACCGTTTCCTGAATAGCCGTGCGCTTGGGTACTTTCTTATCGGTTATCTTAAACTTGATGAAGTCGGTATCGAAAGGCACGTTGGAACTGTTCTTTGTCTGCGTGTGTACATAGAGCATCCCGTTATAGGTGTAAATCCCCTTGATTAAGAACTGTATGCCGAAACGCTTGCTACCCAAGTGGCGCACTTTCCGGTCATTGTTCTTGTAGATGCTCTGCATTATCAGTTTCACCAATAGCGGGCTTTCATTCCCCAGTTCCCGGAAATAGATGTTCATCCGGGTATGTGAGAAGTCGGACGTATCTTCATTCTCCAAGAAGTCTTTCATTTCGATGTTGAGCATTTCCGGTTCACGGGCGTACTTGGCGTTGAACGAAAAGAAACTGCCGTCCTCGCAGATAACGGAGAAGTTCGTTTCTCCCGGAAAGCCCTCTGTCGTGGCTTTCACCCTGATTACGTTCTCCGCACCGTCCGCCTTACCCGCTATGATATGGTTGCTTCCCAAATCGACATAGCGGACGGCGGCGGGGAAGATGATATGCACCGTCTTGGCAAAGGTCACTTCCACGCCGTAGGGCGTAACCATTTGGCGGTACGGGAGTTTCCGGGTAATCCCCCGGTACAAGTCGTTGCCAGCCGCATACTTCACGGTGTCAGTGGTTTGTGCGTTTGCCGCACACACGCCCAGCAAGAGAGCGAACATTACAAAAATCTGTTTCATTGCTAATTGAAATTTTAACGGTTGATAAAATGGTTATTGTTGTTTGGCGTAAAGCATCACCCTGTACCCGGCTTTCAGCTTCACTTTCACGGTTCGGAACTTCTTGGCGAGGTAGCCGGACGTTCCTTGCAGCAATCCCCTTGTCACGTCCATAGCCACCTGCTGCCCGGCACTTTGGGCAAAGGAAATGCTTGTACCCAGCCCGCTTCCGATATTCGCCATAGCTTCGTTGAACGCTTCCTGCTCCATAGAGGACGGGACGGACAGCCCCTTTTGCCCGTCCGTGTCGAACACGGCGAGTTCCACCGGGATGATGTTGCCAGCGTACTCAATCGAGGACACCAGTATGTCAAGCCGCTCGCCCTGCACCTTTGCCGTCCCCGCCACGAGGGTATTCTTCGGCACGACTATGTTCCCCGCCTGCATGGGTTCGAGCAGCCGTAGTTTCACCGCCTGCCCGTCCGTCAGGGTTTGGTCTTGGTGGATGCAGGCGGCTACCGTGTTCTTTCCCATAGCGTACCCCGTGCCTACTGCCGTGTTGAAGCCGTAGTTTCGTGGCTGGCTGTAAGCCCGGATGAAGTCGGCATCGCTCATGGGCTGCCGCAATCCCGAAACGGTCGTTTCCCTGACAGCCTGCACCGCCACCGCATCCGGCTTGCGGTCAATGTCGCCCGTTACCGGGACTTGTGCGACTTGTCCCTGCCCGCCGTTCATGTACTTTGCCGCCAGCTCGTAGGACTTTTCCAAGAGTGCCATTTGGTCGTCAGCGGTGGGTGTGGCGTTCTGTTGTTGCAGCCTATCGGTCAGTTCCGCTACCTGCCGCTTCAAGTCCTCTTTTTCCTCGTCCACCGCCGGAGTTTCATAGAACGTGCTTAACTGGCGGTTGATGTCCCGGTAAGCGTATGCCGAAGAAGCACCGCCGCCCCTTTGGGGCTTCGCATCCTCTTCCGGCATCAGGTCGATTTCCGCTTGCGGTTCTTCCGCTTCATCGTTCCCGGTGAAACCGAAGTCCTGCAAGGACTGTATCTTCTCCTGCTGCCTGCGGCTTATCATCGCCTGTTCGTAAGCCTTTTGCTTGTCGGCTATAATCCCGTCCTCTGCGGGCAGGGGTATGTCGGCGTTGAAGCCGCCCACGCTTTCCACGTTCACGTCCTCTTTGCCGGAGGGTGCGAATATCAGGTACATGCACCCGGCAAAGGCAAGGAACATCAGCGGGAAGACTATCATTTTCCTGCGCTGCTGCACCTGCTGCGGGGTAAGTTCCCGTTTGGGTTTATCTTCCTTTTTCGGCTTCCCGTCCGCCTGCGGTACGGTCGTGCCGTTCTCATTCTTCTGTACTTCTTCCATATTGCGGTCTGTTTAAGGGGTTGATACTTTTGGTTGTGTCGTTGCCGTGCAACGGCAGTTGCCTGATGTGTTCTATTTGCAGCCGCCTGCCGTCCCGCTTCCCGATGTTGTAGATTGATGAAACGGTAATGTAGATAGACAAGCCGCCAAGGAAGAAGAACATCACGAGGATAACCGCCAGCCTTTTGCCCGGCGTAATCCGTCCGCACATTCGGCGCAGGCGGTCGTCCGCCCAGTCCCGCACCTTTCCGATGTAGTTTCGTTTTCTTTCCATAAGGCTATCTCTTAATGGTCTGCAAATCCTTGTTCTCGGTAATGGTGAACGCTTCGATGATGAAGCCGTGCGGGTTGTTGTCGCTCCGTGTGGCGTTGAGCAGGCGGCACGAGGTCACAAGGCTTCGCACCGTCAGGCTGCTTTCCCGGACAATCAACTGGCGGGCATACGTGTTCACCTTGTAGGGGTACTGGTCGAAGTCGCACTTCACGCTGTCAATCTCCACCGTCTGCGTGACGTTTCCGGAAATCACCCGGTTGTAGTAGCCCTTTTCCGCCAAGTCCTTGTAATAGTTGAAAGCGGTCTTGTCGGCGAGGAACAGCGAGCGTTTGATGTTGCTTTCGATAGCCCCCTTGTCGGGTGAGAGCGTGAAGAAAAGTTCGTGGAAACGCCGCACGTGCGACTTGGCTTCCACGGGTCTGTTCTGCGCCATGTCCTGCGAGAGTGCCAGCATCAGGCTTTTGCCGTTGTCGAGGACGTATATCTTCTGCCGCTGCTTTTCGGCGAAGCTGTACGAGTTCCACACGGCAAAGCCCGTCACCAGTGCGCACAGGCAGATGAATACCAGCGCAAAGAGCCTGATTTGCCGGAAACTCGTTTCGATGTTCGTTAATGACTTAAATTCCATATACTAAATATTGATGTTGGTTATTTGAGTAGTTTCCCGGTTACTTTCCCGCTTGCCGCACCGACCGCCGCCCCGGCGATTGACCCAGCCCGTGCCACGTTGCGGTTATAGGCAGACGTACCGCCAGCCGACACTATCCAGCTTGCCACCGTTGGAATGGTGAAGTAGCCCACGATGCCGATAATCATAAAGATTACATACACGGTGCTGCTCCCGTCAGGAATGAAATTCGGGTCTGAAAGCTGCTCGATGTCTTTTTGTAGCATCAGGGTTTGTATGCGTGCCAGCACGCTGCTGAACAAGTCCGACACGGGTAGCCACAGGTAAATGGATATATAGCGTGAAATCCACTGGGTCAGCGTGCTTTGGAAACCGTCATAGACGGAAATCGCAAACGCCAGCGGACCCAGTATGCTTAACACGATTAGGAAGAACGTGCGCAGCGTGTCTATAATCAGCCCCGCCGCCTGAAAGAGCATTTCCAGCAGTTCCCTGAACCAGTCCCGGACGGACTTCTTTATATTGTACGCCGCCCTGTCCATATACATACCCGTCATAGTTACCATATCGGAGGGCGACCAGCCCAGTTCTTCCAGTTGCCTGTCAAATTCCTCGTCCGAAGCGAGGTAAGCCGTTTCGGGGCTACGCATCAGGGCTTCATATTCCAGTCGGTCTTTCTGTGCCCGGTATTCGTTCATGTCGAAAGTCTGCGTTTCCATAAGTTGGTTGCACCCTTTCACCACTGGCGACAATACCGTGTTGATAGTCCCCAGCACGAACGTGGGAAAGAACATGATGCACAGCCCCAGCGCAAAGGGACGCAGGAGCGGGTACACGTCTATGGGTTCGGCACGTGCGAGCGACTGCCACACTTTGGCGGCTACATAGAACAGCGCACCCAGCCCGGCTATTCCTTTGGCTACCCCCGTCATGTTGCTGCACAAGGGCATCATTTCATCGTACAGCACCCGCAACACTTGGTGCAGGTTGTCAAAATCCACCGCTGCTAATAACATAGGCATACCGATTTATATGTTACCAGTAGCGTTCATCCGCCGAGCCGTAAAGAGCCAGCACCCGGTCTGTGTCGTTCTTCTTCTTTGCCCGCAGGTAGGACACGGATATGTTCTTTCGGGTGTAGTAGTTCACGAGGTTGCGGTAGTTGAGCAGGCTTTTGTAGGCGTTGTTGATTACCGCCAGCCTTTCGGCATCCGTCAGCGACATACCCGTCACGTTCACTACATTCTTCAAGTCCTGCAACACGTCCGCACTTTCGGAGAGCAGCTTGGCATACCCGGCTGAAATGGCGGTGAGTTCATCCGGCGTGTAGTTCGGGTCAGCCAGCATGTTCTGGTAGTTTCGCACGTAGATTTCGGATATTTCCGCCACCAGTTCAATGGACTTCTTCACCTTGATGCCGCCCTTGACAACGTCGTGTACCGCTTTGAGCGCATCGTAATAGACTTTTCCCTGCTGGAAAATCTTCTGCGCTTCCATGAAGCCGTCCAGCGTGTTTTTGGCTGTGGTGGAAGTCTGCACTATCTGCTTGGTGGTGTTGATGATGCCCTGTGCCAAATTGCCGGGGTCTGACACCACCCACTGTGCGGATGCGTTGCCGATGAAGCAAAGGCATACCGCCATAAGGAGAATTGTTCTTTTCATGTTCCTGATTTTTAAGTTGTTGATGATTGGGGATTACGTTTGCTTTCTGCAAGCCTCTTGATAGCCAGTTCAAGGTTGCCGCCCAGCTTGTCGGCAAGTGCGAACAGTTCCATTTTCTCGCTTTCCTCTGTCGTGAAGGTGTAATATTCTTCCAATGAAACTTCTGTGGCGTACACCGCCGACTGCGTGCCGCCCAGCGAGAAGAAAACTTCCTTGTACTTCCGTCCGGGGTGGTTCGCCATGTTGATAGACAATATCTGCGAACGCTCCTTGTCGGTCAGTCCCAAGAGGTTCTGTATGCTGTCAAACTTGTTGAGATATTTTCTTTGGTCTAACAGGATTTTGCAGTCCGAGTTATTGATGATACTCTCTTTCACGATAGGGGAAGAAATAATATCCTCAATCTCTTGCGTGACTACAATCGCTTCCCCGAAATATTTTCGGACGGTTTTGTAGAGGTAGCGGATATAGTCCGCCATGTTCGCCGATGCAATCGCTTTCCACGCTTCCTCGATTAGTATTAACTTCCTTATTCCCTTTAACTTGCGCATCTTGTTTATAAAGGCTTCCATGATGATGATAGTCGTTACCGGGAATAAAATCTTGTGGTCTTTGATGTTGTCCAACTCAAAGACAATGAAGCGTTTGTGCAACAAATCCAGTTCCTTGTCGGAGTTCAGCAGGTAGTCGTACTCACCGCCACGATAGTACGGTTCAAGCACGTTCAGGAAATTGTTTATGTCAAAATCCTTTTCCCTGACGTTCTTCTGTTCAAGCTGTCGGCGGTAATCATCCCGGACAAACTCGTAGAACGTGTTGAAGCAGGGCGTTACCGAACGGTCTTTGCCTGTCAGTTCGATATAGGCACTCACGGCGTTTGACAACGCCACTTCTTCCGACCGCTTCGGGGCTTCATCATCCCGCTTCCACAGGGTGAGTATAAGGGTCTTGATGCTCTCTTTCTTCTCTATGTCGAATACCCCGTCCTCGACATAGAACGGGTTGAACGCTATCGGGTTCTCGTTGGTGTAGGTGAAATAAATCCCGTCCTCGCCGTGCGTGCGGTTGTGGATAAGCTGGGACAGCCCCAAGTAACTGTTACCCGTATCTACCAGCAGCACGTGCGCCCCCTGCTCGTAATACTGACGCACCATGTGGTTGGTAAAGAAAGACTTACCCGACCCGCTCGGCCCAAGTATGAACTTGTTGCGGTTGGTCGTGATGCCTTTCTTCATGGGCAAATCCGATATGTCGATATGCAGCGGGCGACCGCTCACCCTGTCCACCATTTTGATGCCGAACGGCGAAAGCGAACTCTTGTAGTTCGTTTCTTCCACGAACAGGCAGAGAGCCTGCCCCAAGAACGTGTAGAAACTTTCCTCTGCGGGGAAGTCCGCTTCGTTTCCGGGTATGCCCGCCCAAAAGAGCGTGGGCGTATCGACCGTGTTGTGGCGTGGCTTGCACTCCATTAGCGCAAGCTGGCTTCCCACATCGTTGCGTATGCGTTTGAGTTCTTCCCGGTCGTCACTCCATGCCATGACGTTGCAGTGGCAGCGCACCGATACAAGCCCCTTGCTGTGCGCTTCGTTCAGGTACTCGTCTATCCATTCCTTGTTCACTTGGTTGGCACGGGAATAACGGGAGAGCGATTGCATGTTCCGGGCGGTCTGCTCGAAGTTCTTCAGGTTTTCGGCGTGGTCGTCTATGAAGATGAACTGGTTATAGACGTGGTTGCACGACAACAGCACGCCCACCGGGGCGGCGAATGACAGTCGGCAGTCGCTCCGGTCAGTGGACAGCTTCTCAAACCGTGTGTCCGTCCCGACCTTTCCGGGCAAATCTTCCACGTCCGAAAGCGTGTGCAGGCACAGTATGTCGTCCCCGACACGCATTTCTTCCGGGTACAGCCCGATGTCTTTCAGGCAGGTGGTATCTGTCTGCGATAGCGAGAAGTATTTCTCGATGATGCCCGCCTTTCCGTCCTGCCCGGTGATTTCCGATGCCGCCAGCCGGGTAAGGGTGACAAACCCGCTGTCGTTCATAATCCTTTCAAACTGCCCGACCGCTTCGATGAACTTTGCCGCCGCTTCCTTGTCGGCTATCTCCTGCGGTACAATCCTGCCCCGGCATAGGGTGGAGAAGTCGCTCTGTCGGCGGCTTCTCTCCCTTGTCGTCTTTGTCAGGAACAGGTAGCAGTAATGGTTCAGGAACGGGCGTTCATTGAAGTGCCGTTCAAAGGAGCGGCTTAAAAAACTAAGCTCGTCCCTTTCCGTGTCGGGCTGGTAGTTCTCCTTGATGAAGAAGTCCTGCTTGTGTACTATGGAGTAGTCGGGCAGCACCTTGATTGCCTTGTACCATGCCGAATGTATGGCTTCGTACTCGGCACTGGTGACGGTGAACAGTTCGGGCAGTTCCACCCTGAAAGCCACCGTTATGTCCGCATCCTTTGAAATGATGCAGCCGTTCTCCACCGCCAAAAGGGGGAATTTCCTTTCCAGCGTGGTAGCCTTTAACATATTTCTCATGGTCTTTCTTCCTTTCTTTTTTTGTAGGTGAATAATCGGGGTATCGCCTTTCGGCTGATAATGAAGCGTGGATGCCGTTTGCGTGCGGCGGCTTTCATCAGCCCGTGCGTGCCGTACTTGGCGTTGAGCCGGAACGTCTGCCACACGAGCAGCAGCGAAGCCGACACGATGAAACCGATACATAGCCACTGGTTCACGCCCGCCATGAACAGGACGATGAACACCACGAAGACGGCGAGCAAGCCGCCGCAAAAGATAAAGAGGTACTGGCTTTTCAGCCCCTTGAACTCCACGGGCTTCCCGATACCCCTGTTTACCTGATATTTTTCGGGCTTAGCCCTCAACAACTCGTCAGACATAGCCGCAGGTTTAGAGGAAGAACGAGCGCAGGATAGTGGCGGCTACAATCAGGAAGATGCACGCCCCGAACCAACTGGCGGCGGTCTTTGAGGTGTCGGGGTCGCCGCTTGAAAACTTGTTATATACTTTTACCCCGCCAATCAAGCCGCAGACCGCCCCGATTGCGTACACCAGTTTTGTTCCGGGGTCGAAATACCCGGTGATTAGGTTCGTGGCTTCGGTGATGCCCGCCTGCCCGTTTCCTTGTGCGTAGGCACTTACCACGGCGGCAAGTATAGCCGCCGACAAGAAGATTTTCTTTCTCATTGTGATTTGTTTTTAATGCCGGGCGGCGGGTGGATAGTCCGCCTTTCCCGGCTGGTGAATAATTTGAAATTTTAGTGGTCGGGGATAGTCCCGTTTGTCTGTTTGGTTTTCAGGTTGCCAATCAACCGTAATCACGCTGTTTCATGCTGTCAGGCTTATACATTATTATATTATAGGAAATCGTTCATGTCGAACGCTTCGTGTTCCTTGCTTTTATTGCCAGCTTCGGCAGGGACAGCAGCCGCAGCCAGTTCCGCTTCGTTGCGTCCCAGCAGTTCCGCCACCTTTGCCAGCCCGCCGTTGATGTTCTCCACCACCGCATCGTAGAGGTTCGTCCCCTCAATCCTTGCCAGTGTCCCGGCGGCTTGCCGCTGTTCCGTTTCGGTGGGGTTGTCGGCGTTCGCCGTGCGTACCGCTTCGCCCAGTTCGTCAAAGCTCACGCCCGTAGCCCGCCCGGTATCATCGTCACCGTCCATGTACCCGGCTATTTCCTCGTCCTCGTAGTCGGGTTCGTCATTCTCGTAACCGGGCGTTTCTTCCGGCAGTCCGTCAGCCTGCGGCGCAAAAATAGTATCATTTTCAGCCGCTTGCGGGAGGTGTCCCGATTTGTCCTGCGCTGTCTGAAATTGTCCGCTCTTGTATCGGCTTTCACCTATCAGCGTGTAGCCTGAAACCCCGTTTCGTGGAAGCGGCGCATCATCCGTTTTGCCCGGTGATGTCCGGCTGTCCGTGTAGCGATACCACAGCCACAGGGCGATGTAGTACACCAAAAGCCCGGTAAGTATGCAATAGATTACCATAGTCAGACAGGCTTTTGGAAGTGGCTTTCGTACAGGGTGTTTATCTCGTCTTGGTACTGCTCGAAGTGGCGCAGCAGAATGTTTTCCACGTAGCTGCTTACCGTCACCTTTCGCCCGCCTATCACCGTCACGATACGCATCAGCTTCTCATGCGTGGTTCGGCTCACGTACAAGGGCTGTCGGTCTGCCAGTTCCACTTTCTGAAAGTAGGTTTCCCGGTAGTCGCCCGAACCGCCCTTGCGCTTGCGGGGTGTCGGTTTCTCTACTTGCACTGTTTCAGCCTGCCGTCCCTCGTGGGCGGTTTCCGTTTCGCTGCCGGGCTGCGGTTCATCATCCGGCTGGCTCTCCCGCTTGGCGGGTACACCCTGCGAGATAAGTTCCCGCATAAAATCCTCGTCTATCTTCGGCATCCCGCCGCTTTGCTTTGCCATATCATTTTAATTTGATGTAGTACACTATTTCGGTTATCAGTTCTTCCAAGTTGCTTCCCCTTACCAACGGGCGGCTGGCGGGAAAGAGCGTGGAGCGGAACACCGCCTTTTTATCGTAAGCATTCGATAAACTCCCCCTTTCATTCTAAAAATGTGATATTACTTTTGTAATCAAAGTAAAAAAGCTCAATTGTTATGTCACATCAATGGACCATGGAAGATTTTGAATCTATTTATT